>DRGT01000145.1 GCA_011055585.1 Candidatus Nitrosopumilus sp.
AGACTGCATCAAAACTATGTGATGGAAATATTTCAATCACTTTGTATGACCCGCTTGTTCCAATGTTAAAAAACACAAGCAGATTGTTTGAAAAAACTCCTGACTTGTCTTGCGGGGTCTTTGAGCACATTCCATTCAAGGATGAGCAATTTGATGCTGTTTTATGTGGATATTCACTTCGCGATGCGATTAATCTTAGAATCGCAATTTCTGAAATTCATAGAGTTTTAAAAAAAGGAGGTAGATTTGTTATAGTTGATCTTGGAAAACCAGATTCTCCAATTGTAAGATTGGGAGTTTCATTTTATCTGAGATTAATTCTTCCAATTGTTGCATTTGCAGCAGGTGGAAAACTTGGTCTAAAGTTTGGAACTCTTTATGGAACTTACAAGCGTTGGCCACAAAACAAAAAACTAGAATCTTTATTGCTAGAGAAATTTTTCAAGGTAGAATTCGAGAAAGATCTTATGGGCGGGGCAATTATGGTCGCCGCATACAAATGAAAAAAACTCTGATTTTTGTTAATCTAGTTGGGTTACTCATAGGCGTTTCTTATGGAATGCATGGACCAATTCTTCCAATATTTGCAAAAAATGTAATTGATGCGTCTTATGCTGAACTCGGACTCATTGGATTTGCCAACTTCATTCCTTACATGTTTATTCCATTATTTGTTGGATTTTTGTTACACCGATTCAACAGCGGGTATCTTCTTACTGTTGGTGTCGCAATCAATTCAGCTTCAATTTTTCTTCTATCAATTGTAGAATCTGTTCCTGAAATAATGGGAACCAGAATTATGACTGGAATTGCACATGCATTTTTCTGGCCACCATGTGAATCTATTATTTCACAAGAAAGTTCTGGGTCTCAAAGGGTCAGAAACATCTCTTGGTTTACGGGATTTTTTGTTGCAGGATTTATGATTGGGCCACTTATAGCAAATATTTTTCTAGAGGATCTTGAATCATCGTACAGATTCCTATTTCAGATAGCATCTTATGTTTTGATTTCAGCTATATTGTTTTCAGTGCTAGTTTCAAGAGGAAGAGTTAGAAGCAAAGAAGGCACATTTTCTTTTTCATCAATCAAACAGATGGTAAAATTTCCTGAAGTAATTATGATGCTAATTTACTGCACAGCATCATTTGGCATGATTTTGACAATATTTCCTGCATTTCTAAATGATCGTTCGATGTCAGGAAATGATATTTTGATATTGTATTTTATTTTTGGAATCTCTAGACTAGTTGCGTTAGCATTCGGCGAATTTTTTGCTAAAAGAACTAGCTTGACATTGATTGGAGCGACTTTTGCAATAGCATTTGGATTGATAATTGCATTTTCTTCAGACTCTCTAATCGAATTTGCTGTATCTATGTTATTGATGGGATTTGGTTTTAGCATATTTTTCCCACTAACGCTGGAAATTGTACTCTCAAAAACAAAAAGTGAAATCCATCACACTCTCATTGGTGCATATGAAACAACTTTTGGCATAGGTTGGGTTATTGGACCTGTTGCGGCAGGTTTAATTTCAGAATTTTCAGAAATTAGTGCTCCTTATCTTGTTTTCTTTGTACTAGGTCTTGGAATTGCAGCTCTATCAATTGTAAAAAGAAAATCTTTGGAACCAAAAAGAAGTATTTAGTAACGTGATTTTCTAATAGCGGCAATTTTTTGCCTTGATCTAGGAGTTTTTGTTTTAGCTTTTGCCTGTCTGACTTTTCCTTCCTTTTTTCTTATTTTTCCACTTCTTCTAGCAGCTTTTGTAATTTTTATTCTCAATTTTTGATGCTTTTTTTGCTCTTCAATTTCTTCAGCAGATGCGTTTCTTTGTATCATACGAATCATTCTGAACAAACTAGATTAAAAATTAATCCAAATCTATAATTTTAAATCAAAATTTTCATCTGGCAGTAAACAGTTTTTACTATAAATACATCACAGATGAATGTGAAGAGAAAATACAAAGAATATCTCAAACTCAACAGGAATGTTTTCATCGCTTTCGCTGCTGACATCATAGTTTCAGCAACAGTGGCACAGCTTCTAGCAGATCAGCAGGATTATCTCAACACTACCTTTACTCTGATGGCTGACTATGCTACCTTTTTCTCAGTTCTTGGTTTTTTGTTGTATCGTGATAACAGAAAAAAATACAAGCTAGATTCCGGCGAAACGAATTGGTCTCTTCTAAAGACAGATATGGTGAAAATGATCTCTTCGTTAGGGATAGCAGAGGTAGTGTACACAGTTGTTAGGTGGTTATCTCAATACTATTTCCTAACAATAGAATATGATCCTTACTTGGCTTCAATAGTGGGACAGATTATTTCTATTGCAGTTTATACAGCTACTCTAAATATTTCCATCAAGATTTCAAAATTGTACAAGGATTAAAAATAGAAAATATTCCTAGTTTAATTTACTTTTCAAGGACAATTTAGATACAAAACATACGTTGAAACATTTAATTTTAGATCTGCACCAAAATAATCCGTGTTAGATTACGCTCTTAATGTTGGTGGTAGTGAATGGATAATCATAATTTTTGTTGCACTGGTTTTAATTTTGGGAACAAACAAGCTGCCAGAAGCAGCAAAAAAGATTGGCAAAGCAGTAAACGAATACAAGAAAGCAAAAAACGGCTTTGAAGAGCAAATCAAAGACTATACGAGTGAGAATTTGAAAGTTGATGGTCCTGTTGAGAGTGAAAGACAAAAGCTAGAGATGATTGCAAAAAACTTGGGTGTTGAACCAAAAAACAAAACAGATGATGAACTTCGAAATTTAATTTCATCAAAAATAGGTAAACAAGAAGATTCTACATCAAAAAATTGAATTTCCAAATGTGGTAATTAGCACTAGTTTACGAGTAAAAAATGTAACAAAATGACATGACGAGTAACAAAACTAAATGACGGTTAACCAACTTTATTTATTAAAAATAATTGTAAAACAATATGGAAGCACGGGCAGTATTGACAAAGTATGGGACAGCTTTCCTTCCGTTATTTAATGAGATAGACTCTGTTGTAAAAAATGCAGTAAAAGAGGACCGAAATGAACTAAGCGATGAAGAAATCGCACATGTTCTAAAAATTTCAGGTCGAATGGTTTACGAATTAAGGAAAGAGCTTGAAAAAGACTTTAAACAAGAAAACATTTAGACAAAAATCATTTTTTTAAATGATATACATTTTTGTCTAATCTCTTTTTTGCAAAATTATAATATTTTTTAACAATTTCATAGCCCAGGAATTTTCTTCCCATGTATTTGCTGATAACTGCAACTTGACCTGAACCCAAAAAGGGATCTAGTATAATGTCGCTTTTCTTACTAGAGTATTGAATAATTTTCTCAATTAATTCAGCAGGTAGTTTTGTTGGAGTTTTCTCATATCCAGTCCAATATTCTCTTTTAATATCCCAAACATCTTCTTTGTCTTTGTAGTGAAGGCTTCGGCCCTCCTTTGTCTTTGATGTTTTTTTGAACCTTGAAAATGAGTAGAATTTTCTTTTCTTTGGATTTTTGCAAACATAAAGACAATGATAATGTGAGGTAACAAACTTCTTTTTTGTAACAACACCAAACTGATACTTCCAAATAATGTGATTTATGGTCACAAATCCAACATCATCTAATGCCATTAGAATGTCCTTGAGATTATTCCATCCAGAAAAGACATACATGCTTCCAGAATCTTTTAAAATTCGGTAAGATTCTGACATCCAGCTATATGTGAAATCATAATAATCTTCTGGCCTGATTTCATTGTAACCCTTGATTACTCTAGAGGCAGTTCTATTGTAATTAGCTTTTGAAGCCTTGAAATTAATTGCAAATGGAGGATCGGTGATGATTAGATCAATAATTTTTGGTGGGAGTTCAATCATCCCAAGAATACAATTGCGATTGTAAATTTTGTTAGTCTGATTTTTTTTCAAATTTAGCTTTTCTAATATTTACTTGTTTAATAATGTCCTTCTCCTTTAGTGAGATTTTTTGTGTGGCTATCTGTGAGGGATTTTACTTTTTACTTGGATTACCTGAGTCATTTCTTCTTTGAGGTGTTTTGCAAGCATCCTTTCATGCTCTTTTTTGTGCTTCCAATAAACATTCATTACTGCTTGTCTTGTCTTTGCACTTTTAAGCGCTGCTTGAAATTTCCTATGACTTGCAGTCACTGCTTTCGTGTAATCAGCTTCTGCCATGAATACTTTGATACAAAAACAATAGATAAACTTTGTTTGTTCAAGGGTGGGACAGGGCTACAGCTGTCTGATCGCTTTAATCAAATCTGTTTGTATACTAAACAATAAATTCAAAATCTTGTGTAGAAAAATATGAAATATCCCTGTCCAAAATGCAAATCTAATCTAGAGATTCAAAAGACGTTTAACAAAAAAATTGTAATTTCATGTAACAATTGTGATCTTCAAGATATTTTAGATCATGCAAAGAATCCAGATGAGGTATACCTAGAATTTCTAAATCGATTTGATGAGGGAAAGCTTCCAGATGAAGACCAGATGAAAGATGGTCTAAAACGAGAGGGAATCATTCGTCAGGAGGCAGAGATTGAAGCAATGATTGGAAAAAACAAGCCCGATTCTCTTACCAAAAATGTGCTCTTTTCAAAAAAGGATTATGTTTCACACTATAAGATAATCAAAAAACCAAATCCAGTAATGGGTTCAAATGTTGAGGATGTAGGACTTGGAAAAGAGATTTCATCTCATCTAAATGAAATCGGAATTACCAAGTTTTACAAGTTTCAAGAAGAGGCAATAAAAGAAATCTTCTATGGTAATAATGTCATTATTGAGGCACCAACTGCTTCGGGAAAAACTGAAGCATTTCTAATTCCAATAATTCAAAAAATAAAAAATGAAAATCTATCTGGAAAGGTTTCTGCTCTATTTGTATATCCTACAAAATCACTAGCAAGAGATCAATATCCCAAAATCCTTGCATTTACAGAAAAAATTGGAATTAGTGTTGCTGTGTTTGATGGAGATACAAAACAGATAGAGAGGGCTAAAGTTTTGGAAGAACCCCCACACATTATTGTAACAAATTTTGATATTTTACATTATCACATGATGTATCAAACAAAATTTGCTTCATTACTTACTGGTGTAAGATTTTTAGTTACAGATGAGGCTCATGTATACTCTGGAATCTTTGGCTCTAATGTTCACTATGTCATTAAACGATTAAAGAGATTATCAGATAAAATTCAATTCGTTGCAGCTTCTGCAACACTTGATAATGCTGTAGAATTTTGTGAGAAACTTTTCGGCGTTTCAATGAAATTGATTCAAGGTTCTGGAAACAAAAGTGAAACTGATTTTGTAATGTTGTTTCCATCATTAAGAACACAGCGTGCACTTATGGTTGATTTGATAAAAAAATTAACTGATAAAAATCACAAAACGATGGCGTTTAGTAATTCACATCTAAATTCTGAGCTTTTAGCTATGCAAGCAAAAAAACAAAATGTAAACATCAAAGTTCATCGCGCAGGTTTGATGGCAAATTACAGAAAATCAGTTGAGCACGATTTCAAACAAGATTTGCTTTCTGCAATTTCCTGTACTCCAACCCTTGAATTAGGCATAGATGTTGGAAATGTGGATGGTGTAATCTCTGCAACCATTCCTGTAAACAGATTGATTCAAAGAATAGGACGAGCAGCAAGAAAAGGACAGCGTGGATATGCATTTTTGGCTCTAGGCAATGATCCAATTTCCCAATACTACAAAAATCATCCAGATGACTACTTTGAGGATATAGAACGAACTTACATTGATCCAAAAAATCCGTTTGTTGAAGAGTTTCACGTAATTGCAATGGCGTGTGACAAACCAATCTCAAAGCATGAACTAAAAGAACATCATGATGTTATTGAAGGGCATGTTAAAGATGGTTTTCTAGTTTTACAAGAAAATCGCTACATTCCAAACCTGGACAAGGTCAAAGCAATGCTTGAGGAATATTCCATTCGAGGAATTGGAAAATCAATTGATATTTTTCTTGATAAACGAAAGGTTGGCGATAGGATTCTTCCAATTGCTTTAGAAGAATTACATAAAGATGCAATTTACTTTCTAGCTGGAACCAGATACAAAGTAAAACAGTTTGATTATCCTGAAAAAAATTATGCCAAGTTGGAGCGAATTCCAAGAGACTATCCATACTATACCAAGGCACTGACAGAAGAATGGCCAACTAATGAAACCGTATATGAGAAAAGAAAAGCTTTTGGGCTTGAAATTGCATTTTGTAAATTACATATTCAAAAATCTGTTTATGGATATGCAAACATTGAGCTTGGCCAAGAAGTAACACAAGGAAAGAGAGTTTTGCTTGAAAAGCCACTCGAATATGATTTTGTAACAAAAGGAATTGTGTTTCATGCTCCAAGACCACTTAATGAGATGAAAAAATCAGAAGATGAGGAATATATTGAAGCTAGTGGTTATCATGCAACTGAACATGTTGTGATAGAAGGTAGTAACATGATTACTGGAGGTGTATCACAAGACCTTGGAGGCATATCACTTGGAACATCTGGTTTGATTTTCATTTATGATAGTGCAATTGGTGGAAACGGTGCAAGTAAGGCACTTTATGATAGATTTGAGCGGGCTTTAGAACGCAGCATGTACATTGTAAAAGAGTGTCCCTGCAAAAACGAGGCAGGATGTCCAAGATGCACCTTTTCTTATAGATGTGGAAATAACAACGAGTATTTGCACAAACATTCTTCTCTTGAAATATTTCAGAGAATAGTTGATGGGGAAGAAACTGTTATCGAAGATCCAACCGAGGGAGATAGACCACTTGTTTAAGTTAATTTTGATTGCAATTGTGATTTTGAGTTATTCGGTAACTAGCGCTGCAGGCCAAAACTATCAAGTTGAAACAGTTGCAGAGGGCTTGGAGGTTCCATGGGCAATTGCATTTTCACCAGATGGAAGAATCTTTGTTACAGAGAGAATAGGTCAGCTTCGAGTAATAGAAAATGGTAATTTGAATCCAGAACCAATAAAGATTTTAGATGTTGGTGGAATTGAAGGTGGTCTTTTAGGAATTGCGTTAGATCCTAATTTTGAAGAAAATCATTACATCTATCTGTATTTCACTTACAATGATTTTTTTAGCACATTTAACAAACTTTCACGTTTTACAGAATCTGACAACAAGCTTTCTGATGAAAAAGTTTTGTTAGATAAAATTCCTGGAGGTCCATTTCATGATGGCGGAAGAATAAAGTTTGGTCCCGATGGTACATTATACATCACGACGGGAGAAGCTGGAAATTCAGGACTTGCACAAGACCTTGATTCACTTGGTGGAAAAATTCTTCGAATAAATTCTGATGGAACAATTCCTGATGACAATCCATTTGATTCACCTGTGTATTCTTTTGGGCATAGAAATCCTCAAGGACTTGATTGGGATCCTGAAACTGGAAAACTTGTAATTTCAGAACACGGATCCAGAGCTCATGATGAAGTAAATGTTATCGAAGCTGGAAAAAATTATGGATGGCCTGACATTGTTGGCGATGAAGCAAAACCAGAATTAGTTTCTCCGTTGTTACACACGGGTGATGAAACATGGGCTCCATCTGGTGCAACATTTTACAATTCTGATAATATTCCCGAGTGGGAAAACATGTTCTTTATTGGAACGCTTAGAGGAAATCATCTCAGAATGCTTGATTTGGATTTGAATTCAAATCAAGTTCTTTCAAGTAAAGCATTGTTTTTAGAATATGGTCGACTACGAGATGCAAGTATGGGTCCTGATGGAAATCTCTACATTTTGACTAGCAATAGAGATGGACGAGGCTCGCCAGAACCAAATGATGATAGAATTTTACGGATTGTACCTGTGAAAATTCCACAAATCGCATATTTTCCTCCACCACTAAAACAAATCAATGAAGGGGTTTCTCCTGATCACGTTACATGTACAGAAGGATTAGAGCTTGTTTTGAAAAAATCAAATGGAATGCCAGCGTGTGTTAAACCAACAAGTGTTGAAAAACTTATTGCACGTGGTTGGGCAATCCATGTTTTACCAGATTATGATACCAACTTGAAATAAAATCCCAATTGAGTTATTAGTAGCAATAAAATCAGCAAATCCATGGACAAAGTAGCTCTTGTGACTGGAAGCTCTTCAGGAATTGGATTAGAAACTTCATTGGCATTAGCAAAAGACGGTTATAGAACTTTTGCCAGCATGAGAGATACTAGAAAAGCTATAGAATTACAAGAAGCTGCAAAAAAAGAAAACCTTTCCATTGATGTTATAGAACTTGATGTAGACAAGGAAGATTCTATTATATCAGCAGTGAAAAAGGTAATGTCTGAAGCTGGAAGAATTGACGTTCTTGTGAATAATGCAGGATATGGTCAGTTTGGATGCACCGAAGATGTTCCAATAGAGGATTTTAGAAAACAGTTTGAGACAAATTTCTTTAGTATTGTAAGAATCATTCAAGAAGTTGCACCAATTATGAGAAAGCAAGGTTCTGGTGTTATTGTTAACATTAGCTCAGTTGTCGGAAGGATGGGTCTTCCAGGTTCCCCAGCTTATATCAGTACAAAATTTGCATTAGAAGGTTTTTCAGAGTGTCTAAGATATGAGCTTGGTCAGTTTGGCGTTAAAACAACTATGATAGAGCCAGGTGTTATCAAAACAAACTTTTTCAAATCAATGAAGATTCCAGAATCAAAAACGGATCCAAAATACAAGGAATTGTCTGACAAAATTCTTTCAGGTCTGAAAATGATGGTAGAGATGGGAACCGCTCCATCAGAGGTTGCTAATGTTGTGATAAAAGCAATTCACGACAAGGAAATTTTGCCAAGATATACAGCCGGAACTGATGCTGCCATGTTTATGGAGGCAAAAAAGATGAAAACAGACATTGAATTTGAGAAATATATGGGAAAAGAGATATTCGGTGAGTGATCATTTTGCACTACACTAGCTTCATATACAAATAATTTGCAGAATTTATCAAAGTCCACAATTTTAGGAGAAAAATGAACGTAAAATGAAATGGAAAACACTAAAACACAACGGAATCTTGTTCCCACCAGCCTTTGAGTCGCAGGGAATTAAGATAAAAATCAAGGGCGAATCCGTTTCCTTGAATCTTGAACAAGAAGAAATGATGTATCATTGGGCAAAGAAAAAGGACACGCCTTATGTTCAGGACAAGATGTTTCAGAAAAATTTCACAGCTGATTTTGCTAAAACTCTGAACTCTAAATTTAAGAATTTACAATATTCTGATATTGATTTTTCTCAAGCATACAAGCTTGTTGACAAAGAAGTGGATCAAAAAGCAATGATGGCAAAAGAGGAGAAGAAAAAGATTACAGCAAAAAGAAAGGAGCTCCGTGAGAAACTCAAAGAAGAATATGGCAAAGCAATCATAGATAGAAATGAGGTTGAGGTTGGAAACTACATGGCTGAACCACCTGGAATATTCATTGGACGTGGGGATCATCCAATGCGAGGAAAATGGAAGCCACGGGTAACAGCTAAAGATGTGACTTTGAATTTAGGAAAAGATTCCAAAGTTCCAAAAGGAAATTGGGGAAAAATTGTTCATGATCAAGAATCAATGTGGTTAGCAAGTTGGATGGATGAGCTTTCCCAGAAACGCAAGTATGTTTGGCTATCGGATTCTGCTGGGATCAAACAAGAACGGGACAAGGCAAAATATGACAAGGCAAAGAATCTTGCACAATCAATTGAGAAAATCAAAGACCGCATGGTCAAAGATATGAATTCTAAGGATAAGAAATTGAAAAAGATTGCAACAGCATGTTATTTGATTTATAGGACTGCAATGAGAGTGGGAGATGAAAAGGATCCTGAAGAAGCAGATACGGTTGGTGCAACTACACTAAGAAAAGAACACATAGAACTTACTGGGAAAGAAATAAAGTTTGATTTTATAGGAAAAGATGCAGTTCGATGGCAAGAAACTATTCCAGCTGTTGGACATGACAAAACATTTCATGATAATTTGAAAGAACTAGTTTCAAACAAGAAAGATTCTGAAGATATTTTTGATAAAATTACCTCTAGACATGTAAATGAGTATTATTCTGAAATTGTGAAAGGGTTAACTGCAAAGGTGTTTAGAACCTATTTGGCTTCGAGCGTTGTTTCAGAACATCTTAGAAAGAATAATGTTCCAAAGAATAGTAGTCCTTCTGAAAAACTCTTTCATGCAAAACTAGCTAATCTTGAAGCTGCAAAAATGTGCAATCATAAAAGAACAATTCCAAAAAACTTTGAGGAAGGCCTTCAGAAAAAACGTGATACTCTAAAGAAGTTTGAACAGATAAAAGCTTCTGAAAAAGCGGAAGCAACTCTAAAAAAGGTTGAGGCTTCAAAGCCTAAAACTGACAAACAAAAACAGGCAAAAGAGAAAAGAATCAAGACATTAAATCAAACAATCAAAAAACAGAAACAAAAACACAAGGAACGAGTTGAAAAGATAAGATTACAAGTTGATTTAGCTACAAAAACTCGCGATCATAATCTTGGTACATCTTTGCGAAACTACATAGATCCTCGCGTGTTTAAAGCTTGGACTGATGAGGTTGGGGCAGATTGGGAAAAATTGTATACTTCAGCACTTCAAAAGAAATTTCTATGGGTAAAATCAGAAAACGAGAGCTGGAAATCAGTTTCTCAATATTACTAAATCCAATCAAATTTTTTGGCTTCAGGTTTTGTAGATTCTGAACTTTCTTTTTCCATATTATTGGATTTAGATTCTACAATTTTTTTTGCAAGCTTTTCAACATGTTTTTTTGATTGTCTTTTTGCAAAAAAGTAACCAAGAAAAAAAGCTCCCAATGTTGTCCCAATTGCAATAATTCCTATAATCCCAGCAAGTTCATGTGAAGTCATATATGTAATCATAATCTTGGGTTATTTTTTTGATTAGAATCATTTAATTTTGCAAAATGGTGTGCGTAATTTTGTGCCGAAGTGGCTCAGCCTGGTCTAGAGTGATCGACTCATAATCGATAGGTCGTGGGGTCGAAGCCCACCTTCGGCACTTTGAAAATCTGTATCAGCTTATTACTGACACATAGAGATAAAGCTCATTCACGCTCAAAATTGTGTATTGGCTATAGAACAAGTATCTAATCTTAATTCAGACATTGAACAATTAAGAGCTCAAACTCGTCAAGCAGAGGCTATTTTCAAAAAAATCGACGAGGTTATAAGACTCACACATGAGATAGACCCAAAACAAAAAGAAAATCTCTTAAAATTTCTAAAACTATCAAAACAAAGAACACTCTCAGAGCTTGGATACTATAAAAATCATGTAGAGACCATGAGAAAAATTTCTCCAAAAACTGCTGCAAGACTTGAAAAAATGTTAAATTTGTATGAACGAACTGGTAAAGTTCTCATGGATACAATCTCGTATCTGGAACGAGTTGATATTACTAGAGTCAATCCTAAACAAATGATAGGGTTTGTGGATGAGCTCGAAAATGCATTAAAACGTCAAGCAGCACAATCAAAAAATTTAGAATCATTTTGTGATTTGATAAATGATTTTCTAAATGATGTAATGGAGTATTTTGAAAAAGATGAGAGAGTTGCCTAATTTAGCACTTTATTGAGTTTTTTTGCTTTGAATTATTCATATCTTCTTTTTACTATCTAGTCACTAGTCAAAATTTGCATTTTTATGACTATTCATCTAAATCTTCATCATCTGATTCATGAGTACTTTTTGAGGGCCGACGAGGAATGAAGATCTTCATGAAAATTATACGATTTTGAATTTAATATTAACGTGTGTGTGCAGATTGAAAGGAACAGTTCAAAGATGGGATGAACGATGTGAAATCTCAGGAATTTGTTAATCATTAAAAAGGAAAACAAATCAATGCACTTAATGACACAAACTCAACTAGCTGGTTCAGGCGGCTATGTCACAGCAGACATTACTGATGAGCAAAAGAAAAAAGCAGATCTTGGGGTTGGCAAGCTTTTCTTGATGCCACTTGGAAAAATTGATGAGTCCAAGATTTCAAACTATTTCTGCAAACAATGCAATTCAGAATTTTCTGAAGCTCCAAAACTAAAGATTGAAAACCCAAATGAGGAGCTTGGTCAGGGAATGACATTACTTGTAATAGGTCAGTATCAATGCACAAAGTGTAATTCAGTAATTGGAGAATACAGGGAATTTTCTAAAAAAGAATAGCTGAACTTAATTTGCTGAAACCTCTATAGGTTGTTCAAGTTCTTTCTGTTCTTCTTTTTGTTTCATTTTCATCAGGCACTCGCAAAGTAGCTCATATTCAAACTCATTACACATACATCACCAAGGTGCCTCAAAATATAAAAAAAATCTAATAAAATTTTGTTAAGCAAAAGTGAATTCTGAATATTTATCGATCTAGCTTATTTATCTAAAAGTGCGATTATAATACAGAGTTGGCTTCACTCAAACAATATCTTACTCTTGGTTTTTTCTCATTAATTTTACTCATCCCTCAAACAGCATTATCTCAACAAATTGAGCCAGAATCATCTCCATTATTAGAATCAGGAATAATTTCTACAAAAAATAAGGATTACATGATTAGTAATGACTTTGATATTAGACAGTTCTTTTTTGGAAAAATTCTAAGAATGTCAGGTACTACAAGTGATGGAAATTTCTATTATGTGTATCATAGAATAATTGATGATGAAATTAGCTTAAGAGGGAAAATTTTTCTTGATGGAAAATTTGTACCTCTAGAATTTAACAAAATATCTAAACAGGTTGCAGAAGAGTCATCTACATCTGCAGAACAACCTGAGATGAAAATTCTTGTTCAACAGTCAGAACGAATCTATTGGGAGAAAAATTATGGTATTACAATTCGTGTCTTTGATGCAGAACTAAACAAATTTGATGATTTCAATCAAAATTGGGGATATCTTTCTGACGTTGATGTATTGGTTGAAATAACTAATCCGGAAAATGAACCACTTACATCATTTAAAGGAAAAACTGATAGCAATGGAACTTTTGAGGCTGGCTTTTTAGTTTTTTATAAAACAATGAAAGGGGAATATGCTGTAAAGATTTCTGTTGGCTCTGAAAATAATCAAGCTACAAAAACACTTTCAATGTTTATTTTAGGAGATTTATCAGACAGTGGCAGCACTTCTTAAGCTTATTCTTATGCCAATCTAGCTTCAATATTGATTGTTTATTCAAAAAAACAGCATCATAATATTATCATTATTTTTTCCATACTGAAAGAATTAAGATTCATTAGAGTCTTGCCGCACAGATTGCAGTCCCTTGCCCGATGCTGTTTTTAGTTATCCCTGTGCGGAAGAACTTTTTTATTAAAATCTTATAATTAAAAATCATTAAACTAGAAAAGACTAGTTGTTTTTCTTCTTAGTTTTCTTTTTTGTCTTAGTCACAGGTTTTGAATGAACTTCTAGATGATCATATAATTTTTCTTTAGTTTCGAAATATTGTTCACAATAATAGCATTCATGACCCATGTTATTTCGTGATTATTTTATGTCGGTTTAAGATAAAAAATGAGCTATATTTTTTTGAATAATTTGAATCATATTATGTAAATTTTGTTTATTTTACCAATCCAAATGAATACATGATTGCATAGCCAAAAACTGCCGTCATAATTAATGTGGCGGCTATAGCAACTTCTCGTCTCCGGTCTATTTTCTGTGTCAATCCGTATCATAATTTTTCATATACAGTCGAAATAGTTTTGTTCGTTCGATTGTGTGAACTTTGTCTATATCTAAGAAAGTTGTTTGTCAGATAAGGGAACGACACCAAAATGCTTTCCAAGCTTTTCTAAAACAATTTTTCTGTTAACTAGAGCACTAACAAGAGTTGGGTCAATTTCGATGACTTGGTCAAACAAAAATACTGCTTGTTCATACTTTCCTATTTTTGATAGCAATAATGCTTTTTTGAACATTGTGTTGAGGTCTATAGGATTAATTTTCAACGCCTTGTCATACCAAGATAATGCCTCTTCGTATTGACCTAGAATGTCAAGTCTTACTGCATTTTTAATAATGTCTGCAAGGTCTTTTGTAGTTACTTTAGATACCACTCGTTCAACTTCACTTGGTTCTACATCAGAAATTGATGTAGGTACAGTAAATTCAACATGCGTAATCAATCTAGAAAGATGCTTGTCAATATCAAATCCTTTCTTCTCAGACATAGTCATCTAAAGTGAGACCAGTCGCATTTAAAATTGCAGGATGTTATTTTTTACACACTACAAGGTCTACGCGGTAGTTTAGCCTCGTTCTTGGATTCAGACTCAGATTCCATGGAATGAAACTTGGTTTCATTGTATTTGATGAAATTCTAAAACCATGTTTTTGTAGTTCTTTTCGTAAAACTTGGGGCGTTACAGGATTTTTTACAGAAAATTTTCCTCGGTCATAATCATATGGATCAGATAGAATAAATGTTCCTTTTGCTTGCTTTGAAACAATTTTTACTAGTTTGTTTGGCTCAACAAGTTCCAGTAGGTTTAGTGCAACAACTAGTCCAAACTTTTGATTTCCAAATGGATGCTCTAAAGAATCCGCAACAAAATAATCTAAATTTTCTATTCGATTCTTTTTTGCAGCATAAATTGCACTAAAGGAATTATCAATTCCAAATGTAATATCATTATTTTTTGCCATGAACTTTGAAATTATTCCGATAGAACAACCATGCTCTAGTGCTAGTTTTGATTTTGGTAATTTAGAAAGTTTGTCACGTATAACAGAATAGAATTTGGCACTTTTGTTGGCCTTGTATATTTTAGCCCATCTTTTTTCTATTTCAGTTTTGTCTTCTAATTTTTTTATTTTAGATAATGATTTTTTCATAAATGATTTCATAGTTTTGTGGTTAGCTTTTAGGTATAATTTTCCGCCAAGTTTTGATCGATTCGATAAATACGATACAAAATCACTCCTGAGAATTGGGATTTTTGAAATTATTGGATATTTCAGTCTACAGATTTTACAATGAAGAAAACCTTCGTTGATTTCTTGTGCCTGCTGCAAAACCTCAAGTTCAAGCTTGCCTTTGCAACGAACACATCGAATATACTTTAAGCTAAACTCTTGCAACTAAACAATTCATTTCAAAACAGCATTAATATTTTCACAGCCAAGATAACGTTAAATCAGGTTACAAAATCATTTCATTTTATTGCCAGAATTAGAAGAATTTGCAGAAGCTTTGATTGGACAGCTATCAGTTGAACTAAACGAAGAAAAAGAGATTGCGGGTCTTGCTGATAAAATTTCTGAAGATAACAATTTTACTCTCAAATTTGAGCCAATTGAACAAATTGCAGAAAAACTTCTACCAGAGCTAAAACAAAAGGCTTCAGAGTTTCTAGGAATTACAGTCTCAGATAACATAAAACTGCAATTTCCAGGACTAAAAGATTTCAAATTACTAAAAGGAAAAAAGGTATTCTGTACTGATGATGTAAGAAATTTTGTCGATGAACTGTTTAATGCAGTTGCAAATAAAGACCTAAAAAAAATTGCAGAACTAATCAAACAAGACACTGCAAAGTTTCTAGTTTATTCCACTTATGCAAAAATGTACATCTCTCAAATCTCTACAACATATGGAGATTATCTGGATAACACAGTGTATCTTAACAAGTTTATTCTTTCTAGCTATCCACAAATCATAGTTTACAAGCAAGGTGAGCCATACGAGCCAAAGTTTGATTCAACAAATTCTGGATATCTAGGAGCTTTAAAGATGACAATTCTTGAAGAGTTAATCCATTCTACACAAGAAAACCTACAAGAAATTAACAAAAAAGCTGTAATTCAAGTAAATTTGGTAAATGAAGAGCTAGCAAAAATCATTCTTGCTCTAGACGATAAAACAGCGGGCGAACTTTCAGAGTATTTGCAGTTACAATCAGTTCCAGATGATTTTCCACTTGCAAAGCGAGCAAATATCTTTTTCATGTTAAATCCAGATCATTTCATCATAGAACAGCTTGGTCCAGATGTAATGACATACACTCATGTCGATATTGATCCTAAAATTTCAGAACTTGTTCCAGAACTATTAGATATTTACAAAAAATGGCTTAAACCAATTCAAGCACATCATGCTGCATTTACAACTATGGAGGGAATGGCAGAATTCTCAATACAAAACATTCTAGCTGGGGATAAAGACTTTCAAAATTATCTTCAAACATTCATGGGAACTGACTTTACATCATATCAGGTGAGAAAAAGCATGGGCAAGGATTTCACTCAATTTGTGTTCGTAAAATTAGGTCAAAACACATTCAAAACACTCATCAAAAACCCACCAACTACAAACGAACTAAAGAATCCACAGATTTATCTGAAGAGAATGGAATAACTACTCCATTGGCAGAAAAATTCGATCCACTAGTTACAGAATGGATGCTTTTTGTTAAAACTCTGAACTATAACTTGCTTGAAAAATGTCTAAAGCTTGCTCAGTTACTGGAATATCCAGATCTCGATGTAAATCAGTATATTGAAAAAATAGAAAAGATTGGAAAATCAATCAAACTCGATTTAACAGAATCAAAAAACCCCACATATCTAATTTCTATGTTAAATGAACATCTTTTCACACACTATGGATTCAAAGGAGATGAGGAGGATTATTACAATCCAAAAAACAATTTTCTAAATGATGTTATTGACAAGAAATCTGGAATTCCAATCACGTTATCCATACTATACACACAGATTGCAAAATTTATTGGACTTGATTTGAAAGTTGTTGGGTTTCCAAGTCACGTGCTAGTAACATATCACCAAGAAATGATTCTTGATCCATTCA
>DRGT01000146.1 GCA_011055585.1 Candidatus Nitrosopumilus sp.
AAGATTAGCTATGATGGTGAGATTTCAGGTTCTGATCTAGTTGGAAAGGAAGTAACTGTACCACATAGAAACGAAAAGATTCTGATGCTCGAAGCTAGTTTTGTAGAATCACACACTGGAACTGGACTTGTAATGTCGGTTCCTGCTCATGCACCATTTGACTATCAGGCTTTAGTTGATTTTAAGAAAGATCAGCCTCTAGGCTCAGAATTGCAGCTAATCAAGCCTATTTCGATAATTGAGACTGAAGGATATGGAGAGATTCCTGCAAAAGAAGCTGTTGAAAAGCTTGGAGTAAAGGACCAGAATGATCCAAAGCTGGAGCAAGCTACTGAAGAAATCTATGGAAAGGAATTCTACGGGGGTGTTCTAAAACAAAACACTGAACAGTTTGCTGGAAAAAAGGTTTCTGAAGCTAAAGATTCCATCAAAGAATGGTTAGCTAAAGAAAAATATTCAGACATTCTATTGGAATTGACAAATACCCCAGTTCGCTGTCGTTGTGGAGCTGAATGTGTTGTAAAAATTCTCACCAATCAATGGTTTCTAAACTATGGTGATAAAACCTGGAAGGAAAAAGCTATTAAATGTCTAGATGGAATGAGTGTTTTACCACAAGAGATTCGTCCTGAATTTAATTATGTAATTGGTTGGTTGCATGAGCGAGCATGTGCAAGACAACATGGACTTGGAACAAAGCTTCCATGGGATAAGGATTGGATTGTTGAAAGCTTGTCTGATTCTGTAATATACATGGCATATTACATCCTTGCAAAGTTTGTAAACGCTGGAAAAATATCAGACGATAACCTATCAAAGGAATTTTTTGATTATGTGTTTTTGGGATATGGTAGTTTAGGTAAGGTTTCTGAGATTACTAAGATTCCAAAAGAAACTGTAGATGAGATAAAAAATGAATTTTCTTACTTTTATCCAGTTGATTCGAGACATTCAGGACGAGATTTGGTTCCAAACCACTTGACATTTTTTATTTTAAACCATGTTGCAATATTTCCAGAAAACAATTGGCCTCAGCAAATTGTTGTGAATGGTTCCGTGTTGATGGATGGCAAAAAAATGTCAAAAAGCATGGGAAATATTATTCCATTGCGACAGGCAATTCGTGATCATGGTGCAGATCCAATTAGATTAGCTATAATCATATCAGCTGAACTTTTACAAGATGCTGATTTTAACTTGGAATCAGTTACTGGAATAAAGAACAAACTTGTTTCATTGTTAGAGGAATGCTCCAAGCTAAAACCAGAAAAATTGGGTGATTTGCAGGCTGAAGACAAGTGGATTTTAAGCAAACTCCAGTCTTTGATATCAAATGTTAGTTCCAGTATAGAGAAAATGAGGCTACGAGAAGGCCTTCATGGTAATTTGTTTTCGTTCGAGTCTGATTTGCAGTGGTATTTCAAAAGAGCTAAAGCAAAGGGAAGAAGTGACTATTCTGGTGTGTTGTATGAGATTAATTCAAAACGTGTTGCAATGCTTTCTCCATTTGCGCCACACATAGCTGAGGAAATGTGGGAAAAGATTGGCAATTCTGGTTTGGTTTCTCAAACTAGCTGGCCAACTGTATCAGCTGATGTGATTGATCTTAATGCTATACAGTCTGAGGAATTGTTAAAGTCAACCATAGATGATATTTCAAACATTCTCAAAGTTACACAAATGAAACCAAAGAAAATCACGATATACACAGCTGATGCTTTCAAATCAAAGGCATATCATAGTATATTGGAAAAGGTGATGGCAGGGCAGACAAACATGGGTGTTATAATGAAAGATTTGATTGCAAATTCTGAAACAGCCGACATCAAAAAGAATCCAGACTTTGTTCAAAAAACAATCAAGGATATTTTGTCAGAACCAACTGAAATTAGAAAAACAAAACTTGAAACAAAAGAGTTTGATGAAAAGTCATTGATTGAAAATGAGCTAGTTAGCTTGGCAAAGGCTGATTTTGGAGTTGATATGCAGGTGTTTTCTGAGAGTGATTCAGAAATTTATGATCCAAAAGGCAAAGCTAGGTATGCTCGACCATTCAAACCTGCTATTTTGATTGAGTAAATCACGTTTTATTTTTGATTATCCTAGCGTTTCGTTGAGAGAGATTAGGATAAAACTAAAAAAGTTTAGAATCTACTTAGAACATCTATAGTGTCAATTTGGTCTTGATGATCTGCCAAATAGTACAAAATTCTATCAGAGTCTATTTCTATCCATTCTGATTTTCCTTTGTAATTTACAATATCCTCAAAATAAGAACCATTAATTCCGCTTAGACGTAATAATGCTTTTTCATCTTTAAATTTTATTGGCAGTTTGATTAAATTTACTCTAAACATACTCTTACCTTGAATGTTAATCTTGTAGTCTTCTCCGTTTATCTCAACATTTCCAAAAAAGTGATTTGGGAACATATCTAAGCGTTTTATCTTTATTGACAGAGTTTTTTTCAGTTCATAATTCATGAATTTTCTAAATTTTGTATGAACTTAAGGTTTCATTATAAAACCTAAATCCTTGAAACAACGCAATCATGACTTGAGGATGATCAAATGTTAATCCGTTCATCCTTTTAGATATGGTATTGATTGTTCTAATGGGTATAGTTGAATGCAAAAACAGGTCTCGGCATCGGAGTAACAATCATAGCTACAGTCATCGGAATCATTTTTGTTTTAGGATTCATACAAGAGCAAGAGCTGCAAAGTTATCAGTGCAGGCCTACTCCGGACAATCCACAAGGACCATACTATATTGCAGGGGCACCCTTCAAAGAAATTTTTGGCGAATCCCTCGAGGGAGAACGATTCCATCTAACTGGAAAGGTGTTAAACCAAGATTGCCAACCAATTTCTGGAGCAGTCTTAGATTTTTGGCACACAGACAGTTTTGGAAATTATGATCATGAGGGATATACGTTACGAGGAAGAATTCAAACTAACCAGAACGGTGAATATTTTCTTGATACAGTTTTCCCCGAAAAATATGGCGAGTTCGGATTAATGCGTCCAAGACACATTCATCTCAAAGTTCATGTTACTGATGAACCAACACTAACAACGCAACTTTACTTTGAAAATGATTCGGACAGGGACATTTTTGTCAAGGATGAGTTAATTTTGAAACTGTCTGAAGGTGATGGCTTGAAAAAATCTAGTTTTGATTTTGTGATTAAGACTAAAGGTTAACGGTTCGTATCAAATGTAAATTAAAAAAATAATTAGTTATTTTCCAATTTAGCAATTTTTATTTTAATAGAATCAAGCATATCCTGATAGTGAATCATCAATGATTTGTCTTTTTTACCTTCACTCCAGTCAAATTTAGAATCAACCCTAGTTTGATACATATCTCTCAATATGCGTAATTCCTTTAATTCTTGGAAATCATTTCTCTTTTCAGACATAGATCCATAAGGAAATAGGATTTAGAAAAACAGTTCGTATCAAATGTAAGCGAATCCTATCAGACCGAAGTAACGTCCCTGTGTGGTACCAGTGGTGTTTGTTTTTCATGAAAATTCATTTTTTATTCCATTAAATGAAAAAAACCAAGAGCGTATATATCTACAGTGATTCAACCACTGTCAGTGACTTGAAGGTTATACGGATTGTTTTATTTTTGGCAATATTAGGAATATTTACCTCCCCTGCTTTTGCACAACAGTTTGAGGAACCAAATTATACTATACGTCGCGGAGAAGTTTTAGGTTTTGGGATAGACCCCGAAACTACATCCCTAATAATTTCGATAAAACCCAGAACCAGTGGAGAATT
>DRGT01000147.1 GCA_011055585.1 Candidatus Nitrosopumilus sp.
GAGCTTCACTCTGTTTTTTTACTAGAATATGAGCGCACTTTATTTTGTTAGCCATGATTCGTAATCATATTTTTTCTTTAAAATATTATTCTATTCCCTAGTATCTATCTGCGCATCTTCACTCATACGAATCGATATTATGTTTCAGTAATAAATCTCCAGTTAGATTTTTAATCGAGTAGAAGATGAGATTTACTATGTTTTCTTATTTTTCAATAGTACAAGCTAATGAAATTCTTCCAACTGTTATTAAAAAATTTGAATTTGTAAGTGCTAAAAAAAATGAACTTGCAAAAATTGAACAACAATTACAAACCGGTCTATCTGATGCAAATAATTTTGAAGAATATGTTACCATAAAACGACAACTCAATACGGTTGTGACAAAATTTTACCAGGCGTTAGAAGATTTGGAAAATACCGGTGTCGTTGTAAAAAGTATTGAGGAAGGTCTACTTGATTTTCCTTCAAAACGATTTGATGAAGAGATTTGGCTGTGTTGGAAATATGGGGAAAAAGAAATCAAGTTTTGGCATGAGAAAGATTCTGGTTTTCAAGGAAGGAAACCAATTAGTGTAAGTAACGAATCGTTAGTGTAAATGCTATCTGTTTGGCTTAGAGTAATTCGGGTACGTTTTCTTCTTGCATCGGTAATTGCAGTATCTGTAGGCTTGGCAATTATTTGGTGGCAGACTTTACAAATTGATGTATTTCATGCCGTATTGACTATGTGTGGAGTTATGGCACTTCATGCTAGCATAGATTTGTTTAATGATTATTGGGATTTCAAACGTGGAATTGATTCTCAAACAAAGCGGACCAAAATGAGTGGTGGAACAGGAGTTCTTCCAGAGGGTTTACTAAAACCATCTTCAGTTTACAGAGCCGGAATTGGATTTCTCATACTGGGTGTAATTATTGGAAGCTATTTTGTTATAATTGATGGAGTAATAATTGCAATACTTCTAGGATTTGCAATATTTTCTATCTACTTTTACTCTACAAAAATTGTTGATTCTGGACTAGCAGAAGTTTTTGTTGCCATCAAAGGAACAATGATAGTTCTTGGAACATACTTTATTCAGATTTCAGAGATAACTATTTCTCCAGTTTTAGCAGGAATTGCAGTTGGGGTTTTATCGTCACTTGTTTTGTTTATCACGTCTTTTCCAGATTATGATGCAGATAAATCAAAAGGACGAAAAACTCTAGTTATTGTAGTTGGAAAAGAAAAGGCAACCTCAATTTTTTGGATTTTTCCAATCATTGCATATGGAATTATTGTCGCAGGCGTAATTTCTGAACTTTTCCCAGTATTTTCTTTGATCACTCTTGCAACAATCCCTCTAATAATAAAATCTGGACGTGATCTAAAAACCTCATTTGATAATGATGACAAAATGGTGCCCGTGATGAGTAAAACATTGACATTTAGTCGAATAACTGGAGCGTTATTTGTTCTTGGGTTTTTATTCACTTTATCATTATGAAATAAATCAAACCACAATATACCAAATTCATGATTAGTGGGTTTGCAACTGAGGAAGGAACAGTTAATTTTTCAAAAAAAAGTGGCGTTGATCCGAGAAACTACAGAATAGCTCAAGGATTAACATTATCAAATGTTGGAGTTGGAACTTATTTGGGGCAGCCTGATTCAGAAACAGATCAACTTGTTAAAAATGCAGTAAAAAAGACAATTCTTTCAGGAATAAACGTAATCGACACTGCAATAAATTACCGGGCACAAAAAGCTGAGCGCTCAGTTGGACAAGCTATTTCAGAATTAATTGATGAACAAAAAATTGCTAGAAATGAGATCTTTATCAGCACAAAAAATGGCTATGTTACAAATGATGGTGATGTCAAAGAAGATTTTTGGCAATATGTTAAACGGGAATATGTAGCAAATGGCATAGTTGGAGAAGGCGATATATCTTCAGGCTATCATTGTATGACTATACCATATCTTGAAGATCAGCTAAACCGCAGTCTCAAGAATCTGGGATTAGATTGTATTGATTTACTTTATCTGCACAATGCAGTTGAAGGACAGATTCAAGACATATCAAAAGAACAGTTTTTGAAAAATCTAAAAGACGCCTTTGAATTTTATGAAAAGAAAATACAAGAGAAAAAAATTCGATTCTATGGAATGGCCACATGGGAATGCTATAGAGTAGATTCAGATAATTCTCAATTTCTCTCTCTTGAAAATACAATCGATTTAGCAAAACAAGTTGGTGGGGAAAACCATGGATTTAGATTTATTCAACTACCATATAACCTGCATCTTGATCAAGCATTGATGAAAAAAAATCAAACTGTTCATGGAAAACAAATTTCAATTTTAGATGCTGCACAAGAATTTGGAATTGGTGTTTTTACTAGCGTTCCATTAATGCAAGGAAAATTATTGGCTCCTGGCGTGATGCCAGAATTCGGAAACATTAAACCATCTTTACGAGCTTTGCAATTTGTACGCTCATCACCTGGGGTTCTTGCTCCTTTAGTTGGTCATAAATTGGAATCACATGTTAATGAAAATCTAGAAATCATGAAAATTCCTCCAATAGACGAAAACGAATTTTCAAGTTTACTTAAACAACTGATATCTTAATTTCAAAACCAATACATAAATAGAAATAATTAAAGTTGATTTTTGTGCCAGTTGATCCAGTCTGTGGAATTGAATTAGATCAAAGTCTTGCTGTAGAACATGAGTATGATGGAAAAAAATACTATTTTTGTTGCGATGGTTGCAGAAAAATTTTCTTAAAAAAACCAAAAAAATATAAGAAAAAAGTCTAGATTGGAAAAGCTCCACACATTTTACAAAATCTAGAATCAAATCCTACTGAAAATTGACAATATGGACATTTGTTATCAGAAGAAGGCAATTTTGAAGGTTCATCAAAGTATTTTCTGTAAATTTCATAGTAGTGAAGTGATTCTTTACTTCTAATTTGAACTTCATCAGATTCAAGAATAGTTTTTTTCTTTTCTTGGTATATGGAATCATTAATTACGCTGCTAAAAAGCTCTGTCAGCCCTACTGTTCCCGCCCCATCTTGAAGAGGAGATTTTTCTCTCCAAACTATAGCTTTTGGAATTTTATCTTCATATATTTGGCGTAAAATGAATTTTCCATATTTTTTCCCATCTTTTATTCCAACTTTTTGTTTTACAGGGATTTTTTTTGCAAACTCAACAACTGTTTCATCTAAAAAGGGAGATTCAACTGTAATTCCTAAGGCTTTTCCTATTTCTAGTGAAGGAAAATGCATTATAGACCAAATCCTCTTCAAATCTTTTTCAAGATCTACTTGTGATTTTTTTAAAAAAAAACTATATCCTGCAAATAATTCATCTGCTCCATCACCAGTTAAAAGATATTTTTCGTCAGAATTTTTTATTTCTTTTAATGCTAAATACATAACGACGGAGTTTCTAATTTCAATATCGTTAAAATTTTTCAGAATTTTTATACATTCTTCTAATGCTATCAGTAGTTCCTCAGTTGTGACAGATTTAATTTTAAACGGAATATCAAATTCTTTGGCAGCAAGCTGACTGTAGGTAAGATCTGTGGCAAGAAAGTCTTTAGTTATAATTGCAATTGCTTGTGGTTTTTTATCCCTTAAATGGTATGCAAGAATAGAACTATCTAACCCTCCTGAAAGTGCAATTGATTTTGATTTACAAGTTGAAATTGCCTTTTCAAGAATGTCATAAAGCTCGTTCGCTGCATCCACAAGTTGCTTAATCTCTTGAAGAATATAATAGGTTAGCCTAATTCATCTTGTGATGTAATTTACTCTCGTGACAGCAATTTTGATTGATAACTTTAAATTCCATACAAGACCTTTTTCTTATGTTGCTACTTCCAGCTGAAATTGAATCAAAGACATTAATTCCTGCACTTCGTGCTATTTTAGCAAAAAAACTTGCAAAGGATCATAAAATTAGAGAAGATGAAATCTCAAAGATGTTAGGTGTTACACAAGCAGCTGTTAGTAATTACATTAGAGGAACAAGAGGTGACCCACAACTAATTCAAAAACTACTTGCAGAAGAACAAGTTTCTAAAATGGTTGATGAGTTAACTGATAGCCTTTCATCTGATATGGCATACACGCCATCAAATTTATCAAAATTCATTGGTCTTTGTAATTACATAAAATCAAGTTTGTTAATTTGCGACATTCATCATAATCTTGAAACAGATATTGATGAAAAAGTATGCAAAGAATGTGAAAATATGCTTCTAAAAGGACCAGGTTCTGTTTATTAGCTTAATTTTTAGAAATTATAATTTCAATTGTAGAAAGCATTCTTCCCATGCCTTCTGGAGCTTCGCTGTCTACAAGAATTTTTTGAATTTTTGAAGTACCTTTTAGCATTTTTTCTGTTAGGATATTGGCGACTGCTACTGCATTTGGAATTGAATGACCTTTGGCTTTAAGAATGAGTTTTTCACCTTTGCCAATTTTGGAGATCAAATCCACGGCAATTTGCATTACTGGTTCATTTCCAACATAGAAAACTAAATCGTTGCCATCATCTTGGGAAATATCCTTGGAAACGTCTTTTCCTTCCTCTTCCCTAAGCATTAGATACTCTGTTGAATTTTTCAACCGTTAAAAATTTTATCGACGATTCATCCATTACTTAAAATAGTCAATGGGGATGTTTTGATGATCTCCATTTGGTAAGACTCTTCTAATTATAATTGGAAGGACTCTTTTTTCTAATTCCTCCATTGCAATATCGAGAGTTATTCTAGCAGTTTTAGGAATTGGTATAAATGGTGGTGCCCCAAGTGATAACTGCAAAGCTCTTGCCCCTGCTATTCTTGCCTTTTCAAATCTAGTTAGAGTTGGAGGGCCAATTGTTATTTTTCCTTTTTCCACTGGAATCTCAACAGGTTCATGTGTTTGTTCATCATCAATTATTTCTCTATCTTCAATTTCTTTGAGTTTTTTTTCTAAATCTGCTTGTTCCTTTTCAGTTAATTCTTTTTTACTCTCAATTAATTTTCGATAAGTATCAATAGCTTTTGTAAGACCCGTATTTGCTCCTGGCTCAATTTCTAAAGATTCAGAAACCTGTTCTTCGACCTCATTATCTACCGCTAACTTCTGTTTATTTGATTCAGACGACAAGTAAACAGTTTTCCTGAAAGCGGTTATATATTCCAATAATTCTAAACAACGAATTGACTTCAGGTTCGGTATCAAAAATTAACTTGATTTTAGAAATTAGAGGCAAATCAAAGATAACATGTGAGCTTAAAAGACATCTTTCCCCAAAAACTGTTGGAATACTTTCTCGATCACTACCATTAGAAGGAAATGCTCATCTTTTAGGAAAATCAATTGTTTATTTTGGGACTCCAATAAATTCTGGAATTGAACGGGCAAGAAGTGTGTTCAAAAAAGGAGATGTTGCATTTTTACCAGTTGAGGGAAGTATTTGTTTTTTTATCGGAGATAGTGAACCTGGAAAAAAAATGACTCCGCTTGGAAAAATCACTTCAAATGTTGATGCATTAACTGAAGTAAAATCTGGCGATGTGTTTTCTCTTTACGCTGATAAGGGCTGATAAACATGATGTCCACTATGTCCACCAACTTTTTTCACAGTTCCATTCTGTAATGATTTTTTCAAATAAGCATTTGCCGTGGAGATTTTTACCCCTGTCTGTCTTGCTAGTTCTTGCACAGTAATTACTTTGGCACTTTTGATTGCTTTCATAGCTTGTTCATCTGTCAAAATAACTCGAATCTCAGCCTTTACAGATCTTTCTTCACCTTTATTGTCTTTCTTTCCTTTCTTTGATTTTGTACCTGTTTTTTTAGATGCATCACTAGATTGTTTTTTTTCTGTTTGTGCTGGTGATTGTTTTTTTGCTCCACCCATAAAAAATTGAAAAATTAACTCCACTTATAAACGAAAAGTTTTGCAAGAAATTTTTCAAATATAAATAAGATTTGACAGGTGAAAGATCATGGGTGTAATAGCAAAGGGCGCAAAATGCAACGTTGATGGTTGTACAAATGATGGTGTACGATCTCTTAACACCAAAAAGGTAGAAAATGCTGGCCTACGAGTAAATTCCCAAAGCAAAAAAACGGTCCTTTGCAAACAACATTACAAAGAATGGAAGAAAGAATCTAAAGATGATAGGGACTTGGAACGTGCTAGGTATGATAAATTCTAGCATTTTTTTTGCTTTGACTTTCCTTCGTAAAATTTCTCTGTTGAACTAAAATAGTCATCACTTAATTTTTGATAGAATGAATCTAATTTTTTATACAGGTGTTTTGGCTTTCGAGGTTTTTGACTACTAAGAACATACAGTGCAAGTATGGGAAAAGCAATTGTTGCATCGGCATACACTGTAACCATGTCATGATGAGCATCTTGCACTTTGCCCCAAGTTTTTCCTTCTTGAAGTGTTGCACCTGACAAACCACCTGTATCTGGCCTAGCATCAGTGATTTGTATTATGTAATCTTGACCTCCATCATCTCTTCTCAAAATTTGATCAAGTAAAGGACCAGTTTGTTGAGCTGTATTTTTTGGAACTCCTCCACCTAATTCAACAATTCCAGATTTTTTTGAATTGTACAAAATGGATGCTTGCTCAAGAATCTCACGTACAAAATCTAAGTTGTATTGTTTACCTCGTAAACGATGAACTGACAAATTCAATGCTAATGAAGAATCTTTTAATGCTGAAACGTATACGGGGACATCATAATCATAAGCAGTTGTCACAAAACTTTTTTCAGGATATTTTGATTTTTCTTTACTGATTTTTCCCATTAAATTACAAAATTCAGCAGTTGTAAATGGTTTATCAATTAGTTTTTCTTTAAACATTTTCTGAATTACTTGATCTTGTGCTTCAAGCGTTTCATAAAATTTGATGTATACATCCCTAATTCGAACAATTTGATTTTCATATAATTTCATGTCATCAACATCAAAATGACCTTGTTTCACTGGTAATCCCCATGAAAAATGATCTTCGTGATACACATTAGCTCCTGTTGTGATAATCCAATCAACAAACCCCCTTTCAATCAATGTTTTGAAAATTCCTCCAAAACCAACAGGAGTCATAGCTCCAGAAACAGTTAGGCAGATAGTTGCATTTTCTTTAATCATTTTAGCATAAAGCTTTGCAGCTTCGCCAAGCTGCCTTGCATTAAACCCCGAACCTGCATAAACCTCCACCAGGTCCTCAATCTTCATTTTTGGATCTAGTTTGATATGAGGAATGTCTTTTCCTTTGAAACTATGATGATCCACAAATCAAAAAAATTATTCGCTAATTAATACTTACGAAATTCAATATATTTTTTGAATGAAAGTATATTGATGTCCTTACGACTAGTTTTATTATTGTTAAAAAACAAGAATTAGAAATTATGAAAATTGTTGACATTTCAAATCCTGAAAGAATTAACCGAAAACCAGACAAGACAACCGTCCTTCTTTCTGATGGGAATTTTTCTGAGCAAGGATTTTTGATAAAAAGAATAGAATTAAAACTCTATACTGAAAAATTAGATGAAAAACTTGGACCATATTCATTGATTACGGCAAATATTGAAACTGATAAGGGAATAATTGAAATGATTTATGATGAAGGTTTTCGTGGAGAAAATGCTTTAGAAAAAGCTACAGAATTTGTAACAAATAATTTAGGAATTTCATCTTTAGTTCTAAGATCCATTATTTCATTAAAAGAGGAACTAAAAAAATCTAATTAACAAAAGTTCTGGGTAATGTGCAATACATCATCAGAAATCACAACACCAATTCCTTCCTTACCATACTCTTTGAAAAGAAGATTTTCTCTATGTGCTGGACTGTCCATCCATGATTGTACAATACGTGTACCAATACCAGTAAGATCATCAGGATAGATGATTTCTGCCAAGTTTTCTGCTCCTTTCAAAATATCTCCATTTGATAACTCTCTTGCACAAACAAAATTGGCTTGTTCATATCTATCTACTACATCTTTTCCCTCTGGAGAAATATGGGATAGATAATTTCGTTCACTCATGTCTTGACTGTGTTTTTTTGCAATTTCTGCAATTGTACTAC
The DNA here is from genome assembly GCA_011055585.1 of Candidatus Nitrosopumilus sp. The sequence continues at coordinate 8,125 of DRGT01000147.1, forward strand.
TCCAAGGGAGAAGTTTTAAACCGTGTAATTTTCTTACTTCATTTACTTCATAATGAATATCATATGCGATTTCTTCAGTACTCATTTTTCGTTCTTCTTTAGTTGTATTTAGTTCAGAAAAAAGATCATTTGATAAAATTCCAGAATTTCCAATAGCTACTGCTGTACCCAGCAGAACAGTTACTGCTAGTATAATCCAACCAAATGAGGTCAAAGTATCACTTTTGAATGATTTTTCATATTCACCTTTTGTATGTAATTCAAAATTACACCAATGCAACTTCATTAATAGAGCCAAAATATATTCAGAATATCCAATTCTGTACAAAAATTAACTCTACATGTTACTTTTTTTAGCACAAGATTTAATTCAATTATAATTTCAGTTTCAAACTGTGCGGATTTTACAATTACACTGCGATAGTATAGAATATACCCCTACCAAAAAGGAAATAAAATCTGCTGAAGAAATAACTCCTGAAACAAAGAAGTTTCAAGAAATTGTTGTAGCTTTTGTAGCTATAGAAGAAGGAGATGATTCATCGGTTGCAAAAAAAGCAATGGATGAGATTTCTGAATCAATGAACAAAGTGGGTTGCAAAAAATTACTTCTTTATCCTTACGCTCATCTAAGCTCAAACCTTGCATCACCTTCAACAGCATTAAGCATTTTAAAGCAAATGGAATCATCTGCAACTAATTTAGAAGTATCTCGTGCCCCTTTTGGTTGGACAAAATCATACAAAGTTCAAGTAAAGGGACATCCTCTTGCTGAAAACTC
>DRGT01000148.1 GCA_011055585.1 Candidatus Nitrosopumilus sp.
GAAGTTTTAGGAAATTTGATTGAAAAGATGATGTCTAATGGGGCAAAAGATGTTACTATTTCATCCGCAATAACAAAAAAAGGAAGACCAACTCATCTGATCTCAGTAATATGTGACTCAAGTTCTGTAAATTCAATTTTAGAATTATTGATAAAAGAAACAGGAACTTTAGGAGTAAGAGTTCGTACCTCCGAACGTTTTACTGTTCCTAGAACGAAAAAATCAATTCCTGTAACAATTGGTGGGCAAAATTTCACAGTTCATTATAAAATCTCCAATAGTGGCTTCAATAATTTCAAACTTGAATTTGATGATGTAAAGACTATATCAAATTCATTAAACAAAACTTTCAGAGAAACAGAAGAATTAATCAAGAATCAAGTAAAAATAAAGTTGAATTCTAAATGAACAAATTAGACGAATTAATTAATTGGTTTGATAATAAGGGGAAGGTCATTATTGCGTTATCTGGAGGGGTAGATAGTGCTCTAGTAGCATATGCTGCGTATCAAAAATTAGGAAAATCTGCTATTGCGATCACAGCAGACTACAAAACATTATCTCAAGAAGAACTCGAAACAGCAAAAAAAGTTTGTTTAGAAATTGGAATCACTCATAAGATAATTGAATATGATGAATTAGAAAACGAAGATTTTGTAAAAAATGATGAAAAGAGATGTTTTCATTGTAGGACAGAATTGGGACATCATCTAACAAACTTACAAAAACAATTTGAAGCAAAAATTATTGTTGATGGCACTAATTCAGATGACTTGATTGACTATCGGCCAGGAATTGTTGCATTAAGAAACTATGGAATTAGAAGTCCTTTGGCTGAGAATGAATTTACCAAAAAAGATGTTAGAAATGAAGCAAAGCGTGCTGGTTTGACAATTTTCGATAAACCATCTAACTCCTGTCTTGCATCAAGAATCCCTTGGGGTCAGCGTGTTACAGCCGAACGCCTAGTAAGAATAGAACTGAGTGAAAAACTTGTGAAACAAACTATTAATGCCAAACAAGTTCGTGTAAGGGATTTAGATGGTATTGCAAAATTGGAAGTTGCATCTAATGAATTAAATTTGCTAAACGAAAAAACTCTCAAAAAGATTACCTCAAAATTAAAATTGTTTGGATTTTCATCAGTTATTGTCGATCCAGAAGGATACAAACCTGGAAAAATCAACATGATATCAGAATGAATTTTTTTGAAAATATATCAGATTAGAAAAATTATGTTTTGAGTTATATTCTGACCAAATTCCTCTTTGATGAAATTATGATGATTGATATTATTGAAACTGCCAACACCAAGGATGCAATAGTTCCAAATTCAGGGATCACAAAGGTGCCAATTATCTCAATATCAGAGTCGATTTCCTCAAATTGAATTGTTATGGTTCTTGTGTTTGTATCATTTTGAATTTGGGTATATGGAACTTCAACACCATCAATTAAAATGATAAAAATATCATCCTTCACATCACTTTGCTTTGCATCAATTACAGTTCGAGGCAACTCCAAAGTTATCGCGCCATCACTTTTTGCATCAATCAAAACAATTAGTTCAAAAAATTCTTGATCTACTATAATATCTGTAACATTTCCACCTATGATAATATATTCAATATCAAAAGTTCCTGACTGATCAGGATTTTCAACTTCAAATATCAATGATACTCCCTGCTCTTTTTTGAAGAAATCAAAATACACATCTGCAACACTATTAACTCCATAAAAGGCTCTAACAACATACTCTCCCCCCATTCTCCATAGAGGACCTTCAGTTCTTACCTCATGTGTGAAAGTTCCATCCTGAGCTACTTCGATCTGAGCAATTTCTGTAATACTTTCATTTTCACCTAGATGAATCACTTGAATTGTAACCGGTGTTTCTTGTATGACAGTACTTACCTTTCCAGAAATAACAATAATGTCTCCTTCAAAATACACTTCTTCAGACAAAGTAATTTCAAGTAATGATTGAGAAAAAGCAGGTAAAATAAAAAATGACATTGCAAATACTATTAACAAAATTTTTGGTATCATGTAAAAACTAATGTCAGTTTCTATTTTTGCTTTACTATTGTAATGTCTAAAAAAGGAAAAAAATGAAGTTTTAGAATTTTGGAATTAGGCTTAATCTTGTTTTTGCAGACACTGCAATTATTGATATAATTGCAACTGCAAGAATCAAAGCCGCAATAGCACCAAATTCTGGAATCACAAAGGTACCAATGATTTCGATTTCTTCAGTTCCAGCTGGGAATTCAACTGTAACTTGATTTCCATCAATTTCTACGTCATCCCATTCTTCACCGTCAACAAGAACCATAAATATTCCTCCAAGTACATCACTTGATGGATTTAGGGTTATAGTTCCTGGTTCAGTAGAACTAATTGATACTATTATTGATTTATCAACAGTGTTTGCACGAGCACCTGTTACTGTTCCACCTGAAATACTAAATGGTACACAAGCAACACCGTCAATTGACAGTTCACTTGGACTACATTTTACAGTTGGTACTGGCGTCACAAATGAAGGAGTTAAGCCACCTGTTAATTCAATAAGAGCTTTGTTGCTAACTGCTTGATTTCCGTATTGAACTCGAATGGTATAGGTACCGTCGTATTTCCACAAGTTGCCTTGAGTGTTTAATATTGTACTAAACCTTCCATTACTATCGACCGTTAATTGATCAATTGTAACTATGTTGTTTGTTGGACTAATCACTGTCACTGTAACTGGAGTACCAATTCTGATGTTCGCAACTGCACCATCAACACGTATTGTTGATTCGTGGTCATATGTTATTTTATCAGTCCAAACTGATACCGGCACTTCTTTTAGCAGGGCCATTTCAGCTGACAACTGTGGATCTCCTTCACAGCCAACACATGCTGGTGGAAGAGCTGCATAAGTTGATGAGATTGATAAAGTTCCCACCACAGCCAAAACGGCGATCAGAACGTACGACGTTCGAATGTTCATCTTGTTTGCGCTTTAGCAAAGTCTCTATTTATGTATATTTAAAAAAGGAAAAAATTTAAAGATCTAGTACCTTGGAATTAGGCTTAATCTTGTTTTTGCAGATACTACAATTATTGATATAATTGCAACTGCAAGAATCAAAGCCGCAATGGCGCCAAATTCTGGAATTACTGCACCATCAACAACTTCCACTTCTGCAGAATCTGTAAATAAAGCTCCTCCCTGTGAAGCAGAAATAGTATAGAAACCATTTTGTTTCCATTGGTTGCCACCTACATTAATTTCGGCCATAAAGTCACCATTTGCATCTGGTGAGACTTGGTCAGTATGTATTATGTTGCCAAACGTTGGCTCAGTTACAATAATGGTTACATCCATGTTAGTGCGTTTTGTATGGCCACTAACTCCAATCCAAGTACCACCTAAAGGTGCATCAACTTCAATTATTAACCCTGCATCCTGACTTATAGTGCTGCCAGAAAATACAATATTTTCTAAAAAGTCCTCTGAAACATTAGTTGCAAGTGTTTTTCCACCAACTACTTCAACTGGTAAGGCAATAGTATACAGTGTATTTTCTCCATGTTGAGTAGTAATTGTATATACTCCATCAAATTTCCATAATGAGCCACCTACATTAAATTCGGTTGAAAATTTACCATTTGCATCTGGTGAGACTTGAGCAAGAGCAATAAAGTTTCCATTTGGAGCTGTCACTTTAATTGCAATAGGAGTTACTTTGCTTGTTTCCCCGCTTACTAAAATTTTAGAAGAACCCTCATTTGCTGTAACTGTTACTGCCATTCCCTGTTTTGCCAATTGTGCAAAAGCTCCCTCTTGAAATGCAAATCCTGAAACTAAGATGACACCAAGTGCGATCAAAGAAAACATCATTGTAGGTCCTTTAAACTTCATCTTATCTGAGAGGTAGAAATTGTCATTATTTATGTATTTTAAATGTAAAAAAAAGTCTACCATTTCATGCATTTTAATCCCAAAAAAAGGAAAAAATTTAAAGATCTAGTACCTTGGAATTAGGCTTAATCTTGTTTTTGCAGATACTACAATTATTGATATAATTGCAACTGCAAGAATCAAAGCCGCAATAGCACCAAATTCTGGAATCACAAAGGTACCAATGATTTCGATTTCTTCAGACCCATCAAAGAATGCTATTGTCAAAGTCCTATCTGAACTAGTTGTTGTTTCATCAAAGTCCACTTCCTCTGCATCAACTAGGACAAAGAATTCATCATCATCACCATTCAGTTTTGCATCAATTAATGCTCTTGGCAATATGATAGTTAGTTCTCCATCGCTTGTTGTGGAAATTTCAATGATCAATGAGTTTGCATCCACATCAGCAGTTATGCTGAGAATACTACCTCCGGTAATGCTGTATCCAACTGTATATCCTTCAACATCTATTGAAGGTCCTCCAGGTCCAGGACCAGGTCCGCCTGTTGAACCGCCAAATTCAAACGTTGCTTCAGCTGTTCTTGCTGATGTTCCATAGAGAACCTTGATTGTGTATGTTCCAGATGATTTCCATAGTATACCACCTGCAGTTAGTTCTGTGCTAAACATTTTATCTGCACCAACATCAAGCTGTTGAACGGTTACCAAATTCCCATTGGGAGCTACCACTTGCAAAGTAACAGCATATCCTGATAGAAGGTCAGTAACTTCTCCAGAAAGGATAATCGTCTCTCCATCTGAATAAGATGACTTGTCAGTGGAAATAGTAATTGGATCTGTCTGTGCAAAAGCTGGTGTTACTCCAATACTAGAAATTAAAATTGCTGTTAAAGTAAACACCATCAATTGAGATCTCATTGAAATTACGCTTCAATTTGTAACTATTTAAGGTTATGAAAAAAATTCTTGACTAAAATACAAATTTTTGCGCAAGCCAGATTAGATATATATTAACCTCTCGGTGACTTTTTTCAGTTTGTGTGTTCTTTTATTGGTTACAACTAATGTTATGCGCGAGGTTTTGAATTTTGGCATCTAAAAAAAATCCAATTTTAGTTCCTGATCATGTATATGTTCCAAAACATGAAATAATGCCAAAAAAAGAGGCTGAAGAAGTTTTAGAAAAATTCAATTGTAAACTAGCTGAGCTTCCATTGATTTTTGTTACTGATCCTGCGATTGTTGGACTTGGAGTAAAACCTGGTGACATGATAAAGATTACGAGAAAAAGTAGTACAGCTGGTGAAAGTCTGTACTACAGATATGTGGTGGAAGTATAATTGTCACACCCTGCAAACAAACGTTGGCCAATCATACAAGATATTCTAAAAAGAGAAGGAATTGCTCGTCAACATCTAAACTCATTTGATGAATTTTTAGAAAGAGGATTACAAAGTATAATCAACGAAGTTGTACAAATTGAAATTGAAAATGCAGAGTATCCATACAAAATTCAATTAGGAAAGGTAAAACTACAACAACCAAGAATGATGGAACTTGATGGATCTATTACACACATTACACCCGCTGAAGCTCGATTGAGAAATGTTTCTTATTCGGCTCCTGTAATGATGGAGGCAAGTGTTGTTGAAGATGGAAAAATTTTAGAATCTAGATTTGTCCACATTGGTGACATTCCAGTAATGGTTCGTTCAAATGCATGCATTTTACATAATTTCTCATCACAAAAACTAATTGAACATGGAGAAGATCCAAAAGATCCTGGTGGATATTTCATCATCAATGGTTCTGAAAGAGTAATTGTTGGATTAGAAGATCTTTCTTACAACAAAATTATTGTTGATAAAGAAACGGTTGGAGGAAATGCCGTTTTCAAAGCAAAAGTATATTCTTCAATTGTTGGTTATCGTGCAAAATTAGAACTTGTAATGAAAAACGACGGTCTTATTGTTGCAAGAATACCTGGTTCACCAGTTGATATTCCTGTTGTAACTTTGATGAGAGCACTTGGTTTAGAGTCTGACAAAGAAATTGCAGCTGCTGTATCTCTTGTTGATGAGATACAAGATGAGTTAGAAGCTTCATTTGAAAAAACAGGTGATGTTCCAACCTCTAAAGATGCAATTGTTTACATCAGCAAAAGAATCGCTCCGGGAATGTTAGAAGAATTCCAAATCAAAAGAGCAGAAACTCTGTTAGATTGGGGTCTGTTACCACACTTGGGAAAACATCCTGAAAACAGAAAAGAAAAATCACAGTTTCTTGGTGAAGCTGCTTGTAAATTACTTGAACTAAGACTTGGTTGGATACATCCTGATGATAAAGATCATTATGGAAACAAAGTAATCAAATTTGCTGGTCAGATGTTGGCAGATTTGTTTAGAACTGCATTTAGAAACTTGGTTAGAGACATGAAATACCAACTAGAAAGATCAGGACAAAAAAGAGGAATTAATGCAGTAGCTGCTGCAATCAGACCTGGTATAGTTTCTGATAAATTAAACAATGCAATTGCAACTGGAAATTGGGGTAGAGGAAGGGTTGGCGTAACACAACTTCTTGATAGAACAAACTATCTTTCAACAATTAGTCACCTAAGAAGAGTCCAATCCCCTCTTAGTAGAACACAACCAAACTTTGAAGCTAGAGACTTGCATGCAACACACTTTGGAAGAATTTGTCCAAGCGAAACACCAGAAGGCTCAAATTGTGGACTGGTCAAAAATCTTGCTTTGTCAGCAATAATATCCGTAAATGTTTCGTCTGAAGAAATTGTTGAAAAACTATTTGATCTTGGAACCGTCCATTTCTCAGACGCTAAAGATGAAATTAAAAAAGA
>DRGT01000149.1 GCA_011055585.1 Candidatus Nitrosopumilus sp.
AATTAAGAATTTTCAGGATTTAGATGATTGCTGTTACAGGAAAACAGAAGATTTTTCAAATCTGAATCTACTGATTAGATATGGTAAAATGTCCAAAGTGTGGAAATGAAAAATGGTCAAGAATTTCATGTGTTGCTATTACGGATAATTATCTAAAAGCCATGAAAAAGAATTTACCGTCCTACCAATACGGTATTGAACACCCAGAGTGGGCGAATATTGCAAGAGTAAAAAATTACATCATGAAATTTCAATGCAAGAAGTGTAATTTCATAGCACCTGAACTTTGTTATTGAATCCTATCAGACCTGAACCGGTTTCAGTTCGTATCAAATGTAAAATAATACCATCGCAAAATAACAATGATGATAAGCAATTCCTCCATTCAGAAATCTTTGGAGGATTATATCAAACGTAGGATTCAAGATGTACCAAATGAAATTAAACAATCCTTTTTGAAAACAAAACAGATTTGGAAATGTGAGAATGAACTTGATTTTTTGTATGGATTTTACGTAGGAAAAATCGAGGAGGGAGCTCTTCATTACTTACTAAAGGCCACCAGAGCTTCTGCAGGTGGTTATGTAGATACATTTGAAATAAGAGGAATAATTGAAATGCACAGAAACGAGCTCAGAGATGCAATTAACAAGTCAATATCTAGCTAATTTTAGAGGCAATTTGATTCTGTTTACTCTAACAGCTTCATTGCTTCATCTCTTGGAATAGCAACAAGCGTTTGTGTTTGCATTGCCTCACCTGCCTCGATTCCAAGCTTTATAGCTACCTTTTCATTTGGAGCTTCATATATCCAAACTGCATCATACTCTCCAAGTGTCCAGTAAGTACTGATGATCTTTACTCCTTCAGGAAGGTTTTGCATTACCTTTTTACCAATCTCAACAACATCTCTTGCTTTTTTTTTGAATTTGATTAAAGCTATGAAAAGCATGATTAAACTGTCATTACAAATTACTTAAGATTATCTAGATAGGTGTAACCCAAAGCTGGATTTAGTCAACAGTTCGTATCAAATGTAAATTAAAACAAGATTAAAGATATGGAATGGGTATCTATACAGGATTACCCGAGGGCATTAGTTATTTATGAAAGAAAAAAAGCAAAACTTGTGAAAAACAATCTGGAATCTTCTGAGATCTCCTCAGCTGAGTGGTTATCTCTAAACCAGTTTCTCTATGAGGTAAAACAGATTGACTCTACATGCATATCAGTCTATTATCCATATGGTAAGGGACAAGAAACCATATCTTTGCTACAGGAAACAAAGAGGAAGGAGCCATTTGAAATAATAGAATCAGAAATTGAAAAAAGAATCACAGAACTTAAAGAGAATCCTTCCTCGGTAGGCAAGTTTACAAAAACCCTTTGTATTTTTGGATGGATAAAGAACGGCAAAGTAAACACCAAAGAAATTGGAACTTCAAAAAAACTGCCCTACATCTACATGGTAAGCAAAAAGCCATACATCAAGCCATTCCGTGACATTCTCAAAACCAATTATGATGTTTTGTTAGTAACGCTTGATCAAAAATCCGCAAGAATACAGAAATTTCATGGGAGTCAGATAGTCCAAGAAGCTAGACTTCGAATTGACCTACGGGGAAGACATAGAAAAGGAGGACAGAGTCAGGGGAGATTCCTAAGGGCAAGACAAACCAAAATTCATGTTTTCTTCAAGAAAGTTGCAAATAAAGTCAAAAAGATGGATTCAAATTCTGCGTTAATACTGTTGGGCGGAATTGGTCCCGCAAAAAAAGAATTTTATGGTGAACTTGATTCGGAATTGGTAAAAAAATGTCGATTTGTAAAAAACTTGTCTTTTTCCACTCCAATAAGGGATGTTCATAAGAAAATAATCCATCACTTGTACATGCATAGAAGAAAATATGTTGCAGACATTATTGAAAAATACGAAAAACTAGTCAAAGAGGGATTAACTGCGAAAAGAAATGATGTTATTTACAAGGCATTGGAAATTGGAGGAGTAGATACACTAATCGTTTCTGCAGACTATCACACCAATTCTCAATTCAAAAACATAATGAAAATGCTGGAGATTGCAAAAAACACATCATCTAAAATTGAGTTTGCAGTTTCTCCAAAAATAATCAAAAAACTGGAAATTCATGATTCAGTTTTAGCCATACTTCGATACAGGATTATCTAATTCATTTATGGGAGTATTTCAAAAACAGTACTAGTTCAATTAATCTTGTTTTTCTTTTTCTTCATCCTTTTCTTCGGATTGCCCAAAACCATTTCTTTTCTTTTTGGCCTTGGGATATTCTAAATCTTCATCATCATCTAATTCTGATTCATGAGTACTTTTTGTGGGCCTACGTGGAATGAAGATCTTCATGAGAATAACACGATTTTGAATTTAATATCAACATGTGTGTGCAGAGTGAAAGGAACAGTTCGTATCAAATGTAAAAAAAGAAAAAAGGATTAGTGATGATCCTTCTTTAACAGCTGCCAAACACCGATTACGTTTCCTTCAGTGTCTGCAACTCTAGCGTACAACCCAAAGTCACCAACTGGTACGGTAGGCATCACTATCTTACCGCCAGCAGCCTCTATCTTTTTCAGGTGTTCTTCAATAGAAGGAACATCAACCACCACAACGGGATGCATGCCGATCTCGTCTCTTTTGAGCAAGCCGCCATTGATTGCACCAAGTTCTGTAGGCATCATGTTTTCATCACACTTGCATGTAATTGCAATCCAGTAATCCATATCACCAAACTTGTTTATCTGCCAACCAAACACGTCGGAATAAAACTTCTGGGCTCTGGCTTGGTCATCAAATGGGATCTCAAAGTGAGTTACCTTGTTCATGGTATGGTTCAGCTAATTTTAGAATAATAAGGGTTGTTCCAGTTTTTCAAGAAACATTCAAAGATAAAACGTCATCAAGCTAGCATTGATAACTGGTTCATATGCGATGTATTCAAGTTGACAAATTCAAATTTTAATCCAATAGAATACAAAAAAAGGACAATAAGGATTTGGAATGAAGTAGCACCACGCTATCACAAAAGATGGGCAAGTATCGATTCTGGACCTTTTCAAAGTACCACAAAGTTAGTCAGGTTGGCTAAAATCAAAAAAGGAGACATTATTTTGGATTTAGCATGTGGCACAGGAGTGGTTACTAACAAAATTTCCTCCAAGGTTGGTAAGCAAGGAACGGTGATTGGTATTGATACTTCAAAAAAAGCAATTAGTATCGCAAAAAAATTTAATGCTAAAAAAAATAATATAGAATTTGTTTTATCTGATGCCGAGAATTTTTACTTTAACAGATGCTTTGATGTAATTACATGTCAATATGCATTATTTCTCTTTCCAAATTCTCAAAAAGCATTACACACTGCAAAAAAACTTCTCAAAGAAAATGGAACCATAGCAATATCAGTTCATGGTAAAAACGTTCCATTTTTTGATAACATTCTTGATGCAATACTAAAATTTATCCCTGATTATATCCCACCTGGAGCTCCGTCCCTTGATAGATTCGGCACAAAAAAATCCCTAAGTGATGAGGTAAAAAAGGCAGGATTTTCAAAAATTAAAGTAAATGAATTCACCTTTAGATATAGTCCTGGAACCTTTACCGATTATTGGAGTAATTATAAAAAATATATCGCAAAACCACTAAAAGAGAAGCTAGACAAACTATCTACTAAACAAAAGAAAGTTTTAAGGGAAACTGTAAAGAAAAATGCAATTCCTTATACAAAGAAAGATGGTACGATAGTTTTTCCTTGGCAGGTTTTAATTTTAACAGCTAAAAAATAATTTTACGAATAAAAATCTGTGCAATACCAAGCTATGATTCGCAACTAATCCCGTCTTTATCACCATCAAACCCATGTGGGTCATGTGGCAAGACCTTAAAGTGTGCCTAGATTGTGTTTTTTTTGTATAACATACTAGCAGATAATTGCAATCTAAAGTCAGAATTTTTACCAAAATGACACATGAAACAAGGACCCGAAGTAGAGCAGATAAAGATAGTAAATTAAAAACACTACAATCAAAGCTAATTCAAGAATTAGCACGTGAAGCTGTATCTTGTATAAAGAATCGGATAAGAAAGCGAAAAAGCTCATTAGCATTTAGGCATTTCATCATGAATTGTCTCACTGACGAAGATGTCACTAAAGAATTGAAAGATCGTTTTAAACCTACACGATATGAAATCAGTGTTGCCACGATTGCTATTACCTTGTATCGATATGAAATAATGCTTGGTGGCAGAAAAAAGGGAAAATTTTTCAAGGAGTTTCTTAATGAATGCATGATGTTGGAAGATTTTTCTCCTGAAATTTGTGAAGTGTATGGAATAAAATTCAGTGCATTACCTGTATTCTTTGATTCACAATAAACTAAGAATTAAGAATTTTCAAAGATAAAACGTCAGTAAATTACATTAATGGATTGCTTCTAGTTGAACGTCGGATTCCTCCGATTGAAATTAATAAAATTCCTGGAATAACAGCAAGAATAAAAAAGTCAGTCAACATCATACCAAAAGGTATTGATGTGCTGGATAGTATTGAAATGAGGACACGATAAAAGGCCCAACTACTTCCCTCAGCTAAAAAATATAATCCTATTACTATGAATCTACTACTATGAATATAATTCCCCAAACTAGGCTTAAAGGATCTTAGTGAAATAATTCCAAGATATACAAGAGCGATAGGAAAAACTACTATCGTTATTAGTAAAAGGTAAGGCATAACCTGATCATACAAAGTATATCCATTTGCAAAAGCAGAATTTGGTACAAAGAATAAGCTAACCACTACTATTAGAATTACAATTCCACAAAGACTAGAAGATCTTTCATCAAGCATCTTGTTTTAACTCATAGAAGGTTTTGACTAATCGTAAAATAATACCAGTATGTAATATTTGAACAACAGAATTACCGAACTGTTGAAATCTAAGAATTAAGAATTTTCAAAGATAAAACGTCAATTATTGAAAATTAGTTTGAAAAAATCTAGCTTTGATTTTGTGATTAGAACCAAAGGTTGACAGTTCGTATCAAATGTTAAACTAAGAATTAAGAATTTTCAGGCATGGTTTTTGACTATGTAATCTTATGTAATTTTTTAGGACACACACTCATCTATAACATTTTTGATGAAATTTTGATTGTACACATGAAAATTAAAGCTAAGTCAATTAGCAATATTTCTGGAACCTTATTCTTCTCAATTTTATTTTCTATGTTTTTTCTAATCTCGACTTCATCTGCACAAGGAGCATTTAGTTCATCAATTAATGTGGATGGATATTCAGTAGGATACAGTATCACTGGAGGTAGTATTCTCAGCATTATTCCTGATGTGGATGCACACTCATTGATCATTAAAATTTCATCAACAAGCGATGGAGAATTAACCATTACATTGCCAAGAGCATTAATTGATGCAAAATATAATGGTGATGATGATAACTTCTTTGTTCTAGTTGATGGTGTAGAAACAGATTATGATGGAAAAAGGACTAGTTCAGATAGGACACTAAAAATCGCATTCAAAGCTGGTGCTGTTGAAATAGAAATCATTGGAAACACACTTAGCGGGACCACATCATCACCAACACCAGAAAAAGAACACGAACCAGAACCAGAACCAACACCTGCTCCACCCCCACCAGCTCCTGCAGAAATTGACATCAAGATTGTTTTAGGTTCTGCAGTTCCAGGATGTGAACAATCTAACTCATGTTTCAATCCATCTTATCTATCAGTGGATGCAGGAGAAACGATTACTTGGTATAATGCAGATACTGCAGCTCATACTGTAACTAGTGGAACGCCATCTGGTGGACCAGATGGAAACTTTGATAGTGGTTTGATAATGTCAGGAAGTACATTTTCTGTAACGCTTACTCAACCTGGTACATACCCGTACTTTAGCATGCAACATCCATGGGCAATAGGCGAGATTATTGTTCAAGGTTCTGAAACTTCTAGCTCAGATACCACTCCTCCACAGGTAATAGTTCCAAGTGACATGACAATAGATGCAGGAACTGCTGGTTATGCTATACTAGAATATAATGTCAAAGCAATTGATGATGTTGATGGTGTAATAACACCAACATGTAATCTTTCATCGGGTTCTAAAGTTTTTGTTGGTGTAACTACTGTAACATGTACTGCAACAGATAGTGCAGGAAATACAGGTAGTGCCAGCTTTATGGTAACAGTTACTCCTGCCTTAGATACTATTCCCCCCGATATTGACATATGGGCTACACATGACTTATCCATAACAACTGCTGGTTATGCTATACTAGAATATACTGTCAAAGCAAATGATGATGTTGATGGTGCAATACCGGCAACATGTGATCTTCCATCGGGTTCTAAAGTTTTTGTTGGTCAATTGCTTGTAACTTGTACTGCAACAGATAGTGCAGGAAATACAGGTAGTGGCGGATTTTGGGTACAAGTCCATGATCCTGACAATGATACTATTCCCCCAGGTTTTTCGATGACAATTCCACCACAACACCAATTCGCACCAGCTGCTGGTTATGTTATACTAGAATATGATGCCCAAGGAGATGATAATGTTGATGGTGTAATACCGGCAACATGTAATCCTTTATCGGGTTCTAAAATTTTTGTTGGTGTAACTACTGTAAATTGTACTGCAACAGATAATGCAGGAAATACAAATCATGCCAGCTTTATGGTAACAGTTACTCCTGAAGAAACTGGCATCAAGATTGTTAGAGGTTCTTCAGTTCCAGGATGTGAACAATCTAACTCATGTTACACTCCATCTTCACTATCAGTGGATGTAGGAGAAACAATTACTTGGCTTAATGTAGATCCTCCAGATCATACTATAACTAGTGGAACACCATCTGGTGGACCAGATGGAAACTTTGATAGTGGTTTGATCCCATTCCAATATGCATTTTCTGTAACGCTTACTCAACCTGGTACATACCCGTACTTTAGCATGCAACATCCATGGGCAATAGGCAAGATTATTGTTCAAGGTTCTGAAACTATCTTAGATACTACTCCCCCACAGGTAATAGTTCCAAATGACATGACAATAGATGCAGGAACTGATGATTATGCTATACTAGAATATTATGTCAATGCAATTGATGATGTTGATGGTGTAATAACACCAACATGTGATCTTGGATCAGGTTCTGTAATTTATGTTGGACAAGGGTATTCTACTCTTGTAACTTGTACTGCAACAGATAGTGCAGGAAATACAGGTAGTGACAGCTTCATGGTAACAATTACTTCAACACCAGAACCAATACCAGAAACAGCACCAGAACCAACACCAGAAACAGCACCAACGCCAGCACCAGCACCTACTCCAGTACCTACACCAGTACCTACTCCAGTACCTACACCAGTACCTACTCCAGTACCTACCCCCGCACCTACACCCGTTCCATCAACACCAAATGTTCATAAACTAACTCAAGAAAAATCAGTTAAGGTAGCAGATGGCTCTTCGGTTCCGGGTTGTGAAGAATTTTTCGAATGTTATATTCCTTATTCAGTTAGAGTTCGTCCTGGAGCTCCCCTATACTGGACAAATTTTGATTCAGCGGCTCATACTGTTACAAGTGGAACACCAGCTGATGGTCCTGATGGAATTTTTGATTCTGGTTTATTCAAGTCGGAAGAGATATTTGAAGTCACATTAAGCAATACAGGTACATATCCTTACTTTTGCATGGTACATCCCTGGATGATCGGAAAAGTAATTGTTCATGGGTCTCCAGTTACTTTAACTCCAACACCTGCGTCTGCTGGCATTACGGTAGATTCTTCAGTATCATCTCAAGACGATGATCTTTCTGAATTAATTGATGAAAACAAAGAACTCAGAGAAGAAGTTGAAAGACAGGGAGACCAAATTGATGAGCTAAACGAAGAAGTTGATTTGTTAAAACAAATTATTCAAAGTATTCAAGGCTTTTTTAGTAGTATATTTGGCTAAATTCTAATCAGATCTTAGTGCAATACCTGTATTCTTATTCTCCAATTATTTGCAAAACTAGAGTTCTAGTTCTTGCTCTGGTGTCTAGCTCTAAAAATACAATTTGTTGCCATGTTCCAAGTAACAGTTGTCCGTCTTTGAATGGAACAGTGAGTGAGGGGCCAACTAGTGATGCTTTTACATGAGATCTGCCGTTTCCATCATGCCATCTTTGTTCATGTTCGTAATTGATGTCATCAGGTGAAATCCTAGATAGCATTTCTGGGAAATCTTTTACCAATCCAGGCTCGTATTCTATAGTAGTTATAGCGCCAGTTGAACCAGAAACAAAAACCGTAATGGTTCCATTTGAGATTCCAGACTCTGAAATGGCATCAGCTACTGGTTCAGTGATGTCGATGATATCATTTTCTGACTTTGAGCTAATTTTGATTTGTTTTGTAATTACAGCCATGTTATTTTTAGATAAATCTCCGAATTAAGAATTTTTAGAATCTAAATTAAATCTAAGCAAATGGTGTAATTTGCCATTTATTTTTCAAAGTCTCCACAAAAGACTCAAAGTACCATAGAAAGCAACAACTGAGATTATAATTATTATTACTCCAATAGTTGTTCTTCTCATGATTTTTTAGAGATCTAACTAAGAATTAAGAATTCTAAAAATAAAACGTCATTCTAAAAAAGAAAAAAGGTTAGACCCTAAGGAAGCAGTTTCCTCTCCAAATCACATCCCTTTTCTTTTAGTATCTCATATTTTTCAGGTGTTCGGTGTATATCATAAACAATACGCATTTCAGCACAATTCATTTTTTCCATAGCATCAAGCATTCGTCTTTCGTCAGTTAATTTAATTTTATGATCCTCAGTAATTGTTACCTCATTAATTAAAACAATAATCCCAAATCCTACAATTAAAATTCCAATGCCTATTCTAATTTTCTTACCTTTTTCCACTAAATTTTCTAGTCTATACTAAGAATTAAGAATTTTCAGTGTAACAGTTCGTATCAAATGTTAATTCATAATTCTATTCTGCAAGTCTTTAGCCTCAAAAATAAAATTTGAAATTACTCTAATTGATGAATATATCTGAAGATGGATCTTGTTATTTCTGATATTCATGCAGATATTTCTGCACTTAATACAATCATGGATCTTGTTACCTCAGTTGATTTCAAAAAAAATTATGGTGAAATTTCTCGAATTCTTAATCTTGGTGATGTATTAGAAAGAGGAACTCGTCCAAAAGAAGTTTTAGAAAAGATGGAAGAATTATCCAAAAACTATCCAGTCATCTCAGTTATAGGTAATCATGATGAAGCGTTTTTGTATAAAAGAGAAGTTAGCGGGAGCTCACGTGAGAGTATTAATGCACATCTTTCCTTAACTGAAGAAGATCTTACTTTCTTTAAAAAAAACCAAGATGATACATACGGTCAGCAAGAATTTTTGGATAAAAAAACTAGTTTGCTTTGTGTTCATGGAGGTCCTTTAGATCCAAAAAAAATCACTCCAAAAAACGCGGGTCCCGATGCATGGCTATATCAGAAAAGTTGGCAGAGATTATCAGAAGAAAACTTTGAATTTTTTAGCTACTATGGATATCAATATACAGCCTCATCTGCCTTTAAGGAAGCAAAAACAAAAGTTGAAAATCCTATAATA
This sequence comes from Candidatus Nitrosopumilus sp., assembly GCA_011055585.1. The sequence goes on from DRGT01000149.1 coordinate 9,699, forward strand.
TTATGTGGTCACCAACATATGGAAGCTGCACTAAAACAAAACAAGGAGGGAATACAAGAAATTCTTTCAAAAATCAAACCTCATACTGAAAAACTTTCCAACTTTATAGTTGAAAAAAAAGAAATTCCAGTTGAATCAGATAATAACTATTTGATTAGAATAGGTTTAGGAGGACCTGAAGGATATCATGGGCTGGGAATATCCAAACCACATTTTGGTACTGTTCAATATAACCCTAAAAAGATAATTCTCTTTGGAATAAATCCAAAAATATAGAACACAAATTTTATTTTATTCTGAAAGTCTTTAGTCTCAAATTTTTGTTAACAGTTCATATCAAATGTCGACTAATTTCTTAAAGGTTGAATATAGGAATTTACTAAATTTCATTAACTAAACAAGAATTTATGACTTGTATAATATTTGGATAATGAATTAGAATTATAGTAAATGCGTATTTCAAGAGCAAAACGTAAAGCAGCTGCAAGGAAAGCAGCACGTACAAGGGCAAGAAATAAGGCAAAACGTAGAGCAGCTGCAAGAAGAGCTGCAATATCTAGAAGAAGAAAAAGAATTGCAGCCACAAAGAAGAGTAGTATAACGAGAAGCCCCATCTAGAGTGAACAAAATAGAATCACAAGCTTTACTTTTTTATCAACAGAATTACCGAAATAGTATACGGAACTAATCAGTTACGCATCCGCACAGGTGTAACAGGCAGTACAGCAAATAGAATTAATTTTAGAATAGAACTGTTAACTGTTTCGTTTCACTTTTAGATAAATCAGATCTTAGTGTAATACCTGTATTCTGGAAACAATTTCCTCATCAGATAACATTTTTGCATGTCGTTCACAAACAAGCCAAATTGCCTTACAAAGAGGCTTTTTTGAATCGCCACAAAAATACCATTCCATAATTTTCAGATATGCCTCTGTGTTACAATTCCAAACATTACATAATACCAAAACAGCTTTTCAAATACAATTCAAAGATAAAACGTCATTCTAAAAATTAGGGCTTTATCTTACAAGACCAAACGCGAAAAGAATCACATACCCAAAAAATGCTACCACAGCATACACAAATCCTATTCCCACTTCCCTAGGTTTATTCACCTTTTCCTGCATATACGTTTCTAGGTAGAAATAAAACATAAAATTTTGTAAGTATCAAATGTTAAAGAAGCCAAAGTCCCAAAATCATAACTCATAACATAACTAGTTAGTACATATTTCTAGGTGGGGAATAGCTTTTCAAAGATAAAACGTCAGTGAGAAAAGAAAAAAGCTAGCTAAGAATTAAGAATTTTCAGGATAAAATCATGCATAATTCTTTTTACAGATAATTGAGGTTTAGGAGTAATGGAGTATTGCGGGGATTGTGCACAAAATCATCTGGTTAGGTTTCCTCCTGTCGAATCTGCTCATGTGCCTCATCGAATTAATGAAAAGTGCAATTGTAAATGTCACAAAAAATAATTATGTTTTCCAAAATTAAAAATCCAAATCAGAAAATTATAATCCTAAGATGTAGAGCTTTCTTTAAGGGCTCTAGCTTTTTTACAAATAGCACAATACTCTTCTTTTGAATCAGTTTTAATCGGAGTTAAGCAATCATGGCAATATTTCATGATTTGAGGGATTAATCGGAGTATATTAAGAATTTTCAGAATCTAACAGAGTTTTCTGCTAGTCGGTAGCTAAACAAAATTTACAGCATTTTCTATATAGGTTCAAGTTTAGGATTAGTTGTTATGACAACAGGATACTGTGTAAAATGCAGAACTAAAAGAGAAATGAAGAATCCAGAATCTATCACCATGAAAAATGGTAGGCCTGCAACAAAAGGCACCTGTCCTACCTGTAAGACAAAAATGTTCAGAATAGGAAAAGGCTAGTCTAAGAATTAAGAATTTAGGGATTTTCTAATGCTTTCTCTATGCTCTTTAATGCAGGAAGAAACTTCCCTCAAGATATTTTATAGTTGTTCCAAACCTTGGGTTATAGGGATTTTCATCGTTCTTTAAACTCTCAACAAAGTTTTCTATATCTTTGATTAGATAATCTATCTCAGTTCGTGCCCGTTCCACTGCCATAAAATAAGAATTGAGTACTAAGAATTAAGAATTTCAAAATTAAAACGTCAATTAAAATAAAAAAGATTAATGCAAAGAAAACATAGACCTCGTAAATCTTGATCAACCTCGAAAAGCTGTTCCTGCAAGTACGATATGACTGTAGCTCACAGGACAAGCAAAATCTTGAATCATTGCAGAAACAAATCCAAGAAAGAATCAATTTTCTCAACGAGAATAAACTGGACAGCTATGCCGATCCCGAGCTTTTAGACCAGTACGAACTGTACAGTCAGATTCAACAATGCGCTTTTCAGGACCATACAGATCAGTATTTAGTAATAATTGGCGTCATTGCAGGGATTTCTCTTCTTGTTTACCTTCGTTGGAAAATGATAAAGAAAGGAGAAATTGGTCAAAGCAATTAGAAAATTAAATAAAAAATCTATAGAAAAAAGAATTTGATCATCCTTAAGTCAGATTATGACGTAACAATTCTCATGGGGTTTCCTTATCTTGATTTGGTAGAAAAGGCCCTAAAAATAAGTCCTGAAATTCGATTTGCAACAGTTTGTAACATGCTTGGCGAGGTAAAGTATAGCGAACATAGATCAGGTACAAAAAATCTTCTGTCACAAAGAGAAAGTCTAAAATCACTTGAATCTGCCGCACGAGCTTGGACGTTACGAAATGAATTTGCCTCAAAGATTGGCAAAGGAGAATATGTACTTGCACAGTACGGCAAGGTAAAACGTATTGCTATTCCATTGGATAGTGAACACCTTCTTTATCTGACAACAACGAAAAAGGCTGATCATAACCAAACCATAGAAGGTATTCTAAAACAAGTGCATGCATCCCACGCATAGCCACACAATCTTTTCTTTTTATTTTTCATGGAATAATTATAACGGAAATTAGTATTCTATGTTCTTGATTCGTACTTGACTTTGGTGTGATTCCAAATAATGTCCCAAAAAATTCTTTATCTGCTCACTAATTCTGTATCCCAAGGCGCCATCCATCATTCCAGATTTCTCTATTACAGAAAACATTTCTTCGCTTATCTGCAAATTAAAAAAGCTCCAGCCAGCCTTTGTAAACGGCTCAAATAGCTTATATCCATTTTCTACTTTGCAAGTTTGCTCAAGAGCTTCCATCGCCTTTTTGACAAGAACAATCTCTTTTTCATAATTTCTAGTGCTGAGTTGGAACAATGGTTGCAAAGGTGACTGTTACATTAAGGAAATAGCTGTTACTTTAATCTCATTTTCACCAATTACTCTTAATGATTAAATGGAGAGATTGCCTTCTAATCATGGGATTTGTAGCATTTGTAATATTCCTAGTCATAGGAATTTATGCATCAAGATGTGAGCCTGATTGTTAGTGTTTTATACTGATTTTGTAATAATTTGAAGATGTATTTTACAGCGCTTCCAGATGAGCATGCACTCAAAGTTGCCTGGCGCCATTACGACACTATCAGGAAAAAATATCATACAAAAAGAGCAGAGGTTTATAATCACTTTTTGCGTCTAGTAAAGTCCTAGTTACCATTTTTTTATTCTTCTAGCTGGTAATCGTCTGATAGAATCCAGGCTAGTCCACGAAAATCAATCCAAGAAGAGTCTGTCTTTTCTTCTTGAACTTGGAGAATCTGGATGTATTTTTCAACCATAGTATAGAATTATGATTTTTGAATAAAAGAGGCGCGTAGAACTTATCAATTATTCATTTTTTTACTAGAAATGACAATTATACAAACATGAAGCTTGTACTTTTGATTCTTCCCTTGTTGTTTAGCTTGTTTTGGAATGTCGCTCTAGCTGAAGATAAAAGAGGTTACGTTTTGGTTGATGAGCAGATAGAGATAATGTCAGATGTTACAAACTCTCAGGACAGAATTCAAAACTTTGCGTACATTGTTCAGTTAAAGAACGATGAAGGAGTTACTATTTCACTTGCTTGGATTACGGGTGCGTTATCACCAAATCAGCGACTCAGTCCGGCTCTTTCGTGGACTCCTGACAAAGCTGGAATGTTTACAGCCGAAATTTTTGTGTGGGAATCAATCAACAATCCTGATGCACTTTCTCCGCCATTGCACCTTGATATTGAGGTTAGAGAGAAAATAAAACAAGGTTGAATAACATTTTTTGTATTATGACGATTCTATGATAATTGATGAATTTTGATGTTGAAGACAGACAGATACAGAAAAAGATTGACTGGATTTCAAGACAGATTAGAGAAACAAAAATCCAACTAAACCGAGAATACAAAGAGCTCAAAGAAGCTTTAAAAGAACAAGAAAAATTACGGGAAAAAAATAAGTAAATTAATCACATAACTAAAACATGGGTAGATTTTTTGCCTGTCAGAAATGTGGCGAAGTTTTTGATAGACGAAAAAAGGCAGAACACAGGTGTAAATCTAATTCTCACTAATTGATGTTTACTTTTTTCTCTGTTTTTCTTTTGTTACCACACAAGTACCAGAAGCCTTTGCAACAAGAATTGGCGGGTCTAGGACATCGCACGCACTTTGATGATCTGGAGAAGGAGCAATCACCTTGTATGCCTCAAAGACAATTTTTCTACTAGTATTGCCTACCTCAGTAATTTTTCCAGTGACCTCAATGAAATCACCACCGTGAACCGGTACAAGAAACTCTACATTATCATATGCACGAAGAAGGCCTTCATCTCCATCATATCGAATTGTTAACTCCGTAGCTACATCACCAAACAGATTGAGAATACGTGCACCATCAACTAAGTTTCCAGCGTAATGTGCATCTTGTGAGCTCATACGAACTCGTAATTTGGCTTGTGGAAACGTAGTCATGCATTAAGATACAACTTGTAGAATGAAAGTTTTTTTATTGTTTGAATTTTGGTGGCCAATAATGTTTCATTTTTTCATCAATATCGTCTGCGATCGCATCTAGTTCTGTTGTGATTCCAAGTTTTTGGTATGTTAACTTCTCCAAAGTCTTGATGATGCTTTTTGCTGCGCGATATTGCGGAATTTCAGGCTCGTTTAGCTCTGCATACAAACCAATTCCAGAAATTCCATTTGACTTTGCATATCCCAATACCAATCCATTAAAGCCAGTAATTAGCGACTTTTGTGGCGTTGTTTCAAACTTTGATTTTTCTAGTTGTTCTTTTAGTTGGGTTGATGTTGCGGTAACAAAGGTTTGTGGATCTTTTCCAAGCTGACGATTTGTATGAAAGCCACCCAATGTGTAAATGAACTTTGCAGAATATTTTTTTGAAACATCAATAACATCTTGGCACAATGCATGAAGCTCTTCATTGCTTTGTGGCTGACCCATTCCGCCCCCAAACACAATAAAGTCATCTGCACATCTATACTCCCATTTTTCATCTGGAAGCTCAATGTAACCTCCTTTATCCACTACATAGCTTGGATACGAAGTCTTTGCTGTTCGGAATTTTTTTGTCTTCAAGTTGTCGTTGATAAAATCTATTACTATACCACCTACGTTTCCCATGTCTGACATGGCAGCAATAATAATTGGTTTTTTTAAATCTGGTTCAGATTCTTGAAAAAACTCCATGCATGGTATAATCTCTTTTTGGATTAATAGGTTATCTAATCTAGATCAGATTAAAGTAGCTACGCAACTAAGTTTCAAATCATGGTAGATTTTTGTCCCTTTTGTAAAAAGGAAAATCATTACGTAAAGCTAGAATTGACTGAATCAATGTTATTGATATGTATCAGGTGTTCTCGTGCCTTTGAGGTAAAATTCAATGGAAAAAGAGAGCTATACTATGGTGTAGGTTTTAAATTCTAAAACAGCTAATAAAGAAATAATGAATGATTATACGTGTACTTGTTCATGCGGTTGTCAAAATCCTGCTGATGACTATGTATGTCATAATTGCAAAATTGGTATGTGTAAAGTAGGAATGAAAAGATAGTTTCATAATCATTAAGGAAAAGTATATTTTGACTTTGAGTTGATATCAAACAAAATGAATCTAGAAGTTGAAAACGAAATAAAGGCAGAGATTGAAAAAGTAATTACTAGTGAAGATAGTCCGGTAGGAATTGACGCCAAAAAAACTCACATAATTATTATCAACAAGCTGGTTGAAATTGAAAAACGCTTAGATACACTTGAAAAGATGCATTGATCGGCGATACGAATCATAGCTTAAGTACAACAAAAACGAATTAGTATTATGGCAGAAAAAATCTCAGCTAGTGATCTAAAAGCAAACAAGGATAGTTTTGTTATAATAGATGTCAGAGAGGCAGATGAATTGGCTGGTGGCAAAATTGAAGGTTCTCAACATATGCCTCTTGGATTAACAATTCGAAATGCTAAGAAAAAACAGATTGAGGATTTAAGAAATAAAAAAATCTGCACATATTGTGGCTCTGGTTATAGAGGTAACATTGCTGCTGATGAATTAAACAAAGAGGGATTCAATGCAGTGACACTCGAAGGCGGTTATCCTTCTTGGAACCAATCTTAATTTTTTAATTTCAAATAACTTAAATCAATACATCATAATCACAGAATAACATGGAACTTCCGCGTGGAATGAAAGATTTTGAGCCAGACGAGCTTGCAAAAATAGAGCACATCAGACAAAAATTCCAAGAAACTGCGCAGCTTTTCGGATTCAAACAGATGGATCCTTCTCCAATAGAATTACTTGAAACACTAGAAGTAAAGGGAGGGCCAGCTATCAAAGATGAGATTTATTTTTTCAAAGACAAACACGATAGAGAAATTGCTTTACGATTTGATTTTACAGTTGGTCTAACAAGATATGTTGTATCACAAAAATCGCTAAGAATGCCAGCAAAGATTTCAGCCTTCGGTGGGGTATGGCGATATGATGAGCCACAAAGAGGACGATACAGATACTTTCACCAATGGAATGTAGAGATTTATGGAAAACAAAGTCTAGAATCTGAAGCTGAAATTATAGAATTCACATCAAGACTCTTTGATTCATTAAAGATGCAAAACATCTCACTTGATATCAATCATAGAGCATTAGTCCAGTCATACATCAACAAAGTTTTCGAATCAAATGAACATGTGTTAGTGTCTGACATTTTACGGGCTGTTGATAAAATTCAGAAAAAATCTAGACAAGACATTCTAAATGAATTTCAGAAAAAAGGATACGATGCTGATAGGCTTGAGAAAATACTTGATTTTGCAAAAATCAGAGGAAATCCAAAAGAGATTCAAGAAAAACACAAAGAACTAGTTGAGGGACTAGATGGTTGGTCTAATCTAACAAAACTATTTGATTCTCTAAAAAACAGAGACGTTGAAAACGTCAGAATTAATTTTGGTATAGTTCGTGGCCTTGATTATTATTCTGGAATGGTCTTTGAGGTCTTTGATACAACATCAGACCTTGGTGCACTTGCAGGTGGTGGAACATATGATGCATTAACGAAGGCGTTTGGTAGAGATGACATTTCAGCTACTGGTGTTGCGGGAGGAGTAGAACGAATGATCATAACAATGGAAGGACAAAAAATTGCAGCAATTGTTCCTATACAAATGGTATCAGTTGTTTATGTTAATGAGGAAATGAAAGCACCAGCCATGAATCTTGCATCAAAGCTAAGACAAAAACAAATTCCTGTAACTATTGATGTTACTGGAAAATCATTATCAAAGCAGATGGAGCATGCATCAGGTTCTACCTTTGCAGTCATAGTTGGACCAAAAGAATATGCAGATGATTCTGTAGTGTTACGAAACATGAATGATGGTAAAGAAAACACAATGAAAATTAATAATTTACTTGAAAGTATAAGCTCAATTCTTAATTTATAAATGCACGAGTAAGCATCATTATTTCAGGACCGTTTGTTGGTCTTCCAACTACTGCAGAATGATTGTTTGCTAAAATACCAGAGGACACAAATGGAATTCCGCCATTAATTGTGGCAGCCTCAATATGAACGCCCATTACATCTGAGATTGCCTTGATGTCTTTTTCATCAGTCTCGGGGTGAATTATACCACCACTGTCAGTTACCACAACCATTGCGCCAACTTGTTGATATCCTGCAACTTTTTTCTGAATTACCTCAACATCTAGTGCGTCTTCAATCTGTTTGATATGTTCTTTTGAAATCAATGGAGATACAACTGCTCCTTTACCGTTTACTGCAATCATGTTACCAAGTGCAGTATACTTTGTATCAATTACAGTAACATCAAGGCCAGTTGATTTTTCCAAGTGTTCTAACTCATATTGAGCAGATGTTCGTGGAATCAAAATTCCGTGATTATTTACAACCATCAAAACTCCAACTAGTCTAGTATTTGCTATAGAAGTAAACACGTAGCTAGCACCAAGATAGTCAGCTAAATTCTCAGCTTTTGATTTTGTAAATCCGTTTGGGATAAACACATAATCATCATTTACATTAGTATAGATCCCAATGTTTGGTCCGCGATAAACGTCATACTTAATAATATCCAATAAATGGATTAAAAAGCCAAAAAATATGAACGTAATGACAAAAAATGGCGTTATGTCTGCTGATTGTATAATTTAGTTTCCACTAAGTTTGTCTAAGTTTAAATAATATCCAAAATGATGATCCCATATGCCTATTCTAGAAGACTTTTGTAAAGATGTTAAACCAATTGGAAAGATTACCCTAGCAGGCGGAGAATACTTTCATTGGGTATGGCCCTCACAAGGATTAGTAGAGGCATCCAAGGATGAAAAAACACTAGCAGCATACAAAGAACATAAAGAAAAAATGGTAAAACTCGGTGTAAGTGGCACGATGGTTGCAATAGATTGGGACTCTTGTGTAGGAGATGGTGCATGTATTGAAGCATGTCCTGTTCAAGTATTCCAGTGGTACAGAACCGAAAAAGATATTCCAGCAATAAAAGCAATCAATGAAACCTTTGAGGGTACCGGAAGTACTGAAAAAGAAGAGCGAAAAGACTTTTCTGACAAAGCAGACCCAATTAGAGAACACGATTGCATCTGGTGTATGGCATGTGTATCAGTTTGTCCTCCTCAAGCTGTTCTTGTTGATCAAGGACTCCAAGAATGGCACGAAAAAGCAGCTGGAACTTTCACAAAGATAGAAGCTGGTACTGTAAATCCACATTCACACGACTAGATCTTTTTCAATTTTCTTTTTGTCTTAACAAATTTTAGTCCGAGTATATCATCGATTCTCGCAGAGGTCGCCTAGCTCGGTAGGGCGCGGGCCTTGAGAGCCTGTGTGGTTCGCCACGCGGGGGTTCAAATCCCTCTCTCTGCGCTTATTTTTTCCCAAATTTTCCAAGTTCTGCAAGCAATGCAGATAGCTGAATCTCAGGATTGGACCCAACCAAAATTCTATAGTCATATTTTGCAATTGTCTCTAAAATATCACTTAACTTGTCATGTTTTGTTTCAAAAACTGCAGAATTTAGATATTTTAGAAAATCGGATTCAGACATTCCATAAACTTTGATTAACTCAATCATTTGGTTTCTTGCATCTGAAAGCTTACCCCCAAGTGCAAGCTTTAGAACATCTGAAACATCTTTTGTTTTAGTAAGACCAGCTGATGTTTTTACATTTTTTTCTGAAACCTCACCGAGGCTTGCAGTTGCTTGAAGTAGATTAATTGCATGTCTAAGATCACCGCCAGAATAATCACAAATTGCCTTTAGTCCCTTCTCATCTGCTTTGATCTTTTCTTTTTTTGCAATAGATTTGAGACGGGATATTGTTTCTTTTTCAGGAATTGCAGTAAATTTGAATAGCGCACATCTACTTTGAATGGGAGCAATAATTTTAGAAATATTATTTGCGATCAAAATAAATCTACAAAATTTTGCAGTATCTTCTATAATTCTTCGAAGTGCTGTTTGAGCATCAGCAGTCATCTCATCTGCCTCATCTAAAATAATTATCTTAAATGGAATCTCTGTATCAAATCCTGCAAATCTTGAGAATTTTTTAACTCGTTCACGTACCATGTTGATTCCTCTTTCATCAGATGCATTTAGCTCAAGAGTGTGGTCTCTTGCTCGATCACCAAGGATTTGCTTTGATATGCATACTGCCACAGTTGTTTTTCCAACACCAGGACCGCCAGAAAACAAAAGATGTGGAATCTCTGATTGATTTTTTAGTAATGATTCAAGACTTCCTATGATCTCTTCCTGATCGATAACGTCAGCTAGCTTAGAAGGACGGTATTTTTCTACCCACATAATATTAGAAGACAACAGATCTCCTCATTACCTGCCCATTAAATAAATGCCTGTGAGGGCAGGATCAATTGATCTCACCTTTTTGTTAGCTAAATTGATCGATCCGTTTGATGTAAATCCTCGTGAGGATCACAGATCCTATGAACGTACAGGACCTAGAGAAAGTACATGCTACAGGATTTGACCTAGAGGATGTCAAAGTTACCTTCAATCACGATGTAAAGATCAAAGTCTCAGACATTGATGTTGAAGGAAAACAAGGCGAAATTCTGAACATACCACGATGGATTGCAAAGGTTCTTGAAAAAGAAAACCATGTTATCGTTCAAGATACGGATATGGTAGTAGAACTAAAGCAAGCAATTGTTAAAGAAAATGTTCAAGGCGAGTTTGAGCTTGCAACACTAGAACCACACTTTTACATCAAACTAAAGTCCTACATGAAAACGCTAGAACAATCTGATTTTGACAAAGTCGAAAGTATGCTAAACTCTTTAGTTCGAAAAAGAAAAGGAAAAATAATTCACCTTGCTGATTCGTCAAAACTAACTTTAGATTTGGCAAGAAAGTTCACAGTTGAAGAGAAAGAATATTACAATAACCTACACAATATCAGCACAGATTTTACAAAACAAATCCTTGGTGAGCAAGATTGAGCAGGGTAGAGACTAAACAGTATACAGAGTCTGCATTGGCAGATATGGTAAAAAATTTCCTGGTTCAATTCAAGGACAAGTCTGGTGCATTCAGCTATGTCGAACAAATTGACCAGATGATGCCAAAGAACTCAAAGTTTATCATAATTGATTATAATGATTTAGTATTATCATATTCTGAAATTGAATCAAGATTTAATGAAAATCCTGATGAGATTCTCAATGCATTTTCAAGAGCAATAAAAGAAATCTTACAGGAAAGATTCCCAAAATATGCTGAAAAAATTAAAGATGAGATTAGAGCTAGGGTGGGAAACTATCCAGTACAACGCAGTCTCAGACAAATCAATGCTGAAATAATTGGAAAGATGACATGTGTTTCTGGAATGGTGGTTAGGGCTTCAGAGGTAAAGCCACTAGCAAAAGAGCTCACTTATGTCTGTCCTGATCATCATGTAACTCAGATATTTTTACTCAAAGGAATGAGTGTTAATGTTCCAGTAAAGTGTTCAAATCCAAAATGTGCTCACAGGGATTTAGAAATGAAGCCAGAAACAAGCAAATTTATCGACTTTCAAATTCTTAGATTACAGGAATTGCCTGAGGAGCTTCCTCCAGGACAGCTTCCTCACTACGTCGATATTACTATCAAACAAGACCTAGTTGATAATTCAAGACCAGGTGACAGAATCATTCTTACTGGAATTGTAAGAATTGAACAAGAGTCGATTGTGGGTGTTAGTAGACAAAGTAGTGGATTATACAGACTAAGAATTGATGGAAACAACATTGAATTTCTTGGTGGTAGAGGAATAAAATCATCAAGAAGAACAGAAAGAGAAGAGGTTTCACCTGAAGAAGAAAAGTTAATCAAAGCATTAGCAAAGGATCCATCAATTGATCAAAGATTAATTGATTCATTTGCACCACATATTCATGGTCATTCATTAATCAAAGAAGCAATTCTTTATCTCATTGTAGGATCAACACAACGAATACTTGCTGATGGAGGCAAGATTCGTGGAGACATTAACATATTTTTGGTTGGTGATCCCGGTACTGCAAAAAGTGAGATGTTAAAATTCTGTGCAAGAATTGCGCCAAGAGGACTTTACACATCAGGTAGAGGTTCTACTGCAGCTGGTCTTACAGCTGCAGTCGTAAAAGACAAAAGTGGAATCTTCATGCTTGAAGCAGGTGCTGTTGTTCTAGGTGATCAAGGACTTGTTTGTATTGATGAGTTTGATAAAATGACACCAGAGGATAGAAGTGCACTACATGAAGTAATGGAGCAGCAAACAGCTAGCATTGCAAAAGGTGGTATTGTTGCAACACTAAATGCTAGAACATCAATTCTTGCAGCTGCAAACCCATTGTATGGAAAATATGATCCATTCAGAAACATTACAGAAAATGTAAACTTACCAATTCCTTTACTTACAAGATTTGATCTTATTTTTGTTGTAAGAGATATTCCATCAAAAGAAAAAGATAGAAAGATCGCAGAACATATCATTGATCTTCATACACCAGCTGGAATTGAAAATCGTTCTCTCATAGATGTTGATATTCTAACAAAGTATCTTGGATATTCAAAGAGAATCAATCCAATTCTTACCAAGGAGGCTGAAGAAAAAATTCTTGAATATTACATGAAGATGAGAAATGTTGAGTCTGAGGAGATGATTACAGTCACTCCAAGGCAACTTGAAGCTCTAATCAGACTTGCTACTGCCAGATCAAGACTACTCATGAAAGACCAAGTAGAGGCAGAAGATGCCGACCGTGCAATATTTCTCTTTGAAAGTATGCTTCAGGATGCTGGAGTTGACGTTAATACTGGCAAGGTTGATCTTGGAGTATTACAAGGCAAACCCCAAAGCGAAGTTTCAAGAATGCAACTATTCATGGACGTCCTAAGATCACTTGAAGGTGAACCAAAACAGCCAGTTGAAGATAGACTATTTGTCAGCGAGCTTGTAAAATCAGGTAAATTTACAGAAGAAGAAGCTCGAAACTATATCAGAAGGATGCTTCGCGAAGCATCTATTTATGAATCCAAACCCGGTCATTATAACCGGGTATGAAGATAGCAGAGCTAGATTTACCAAAACCAGCAAAAGATTTTCTAAAAGCTGAAGGATTTTCAAAGCTTTACCCATCACAAGAAGATAGTATAGCAGCTGGTCTTTTGGATGGAAAAAGCATACTGGTGTCTGCTCCAACCGCTAGCGGAAAGACCCTGATTGCAACTTTAGCAATGCTAAGTTATCTTTCAAAAAATAAAGGCAAGGTTGTTTATCTTAGTCCTTTACGTGCTTTAGCAGCTGAAAAATTTTCAGAATTTAAAAAAATGGAAAAAATTCCTCTTGGAAAAAAAATAAAGACACAGATCTCAACTGGTGATTTTGAATCAGTAGATAAAACTCTTGACAAAAGTGACATTATAGTTTTGACAAATGAAAAAATGGATTCTTTAATTCGTCATGGAGCCGAGTGGGTAGATGACATTGGATTAGTAATTGCAGATGAAGTTCATCTAATTGGTGATCAAGACAGAGGTCCAACTCTTGAGATGATTTTAACAAAACTCAAACTGTTACAATCAAAACCGCAAATAATTGCACTAAGTGCAACTATAACAAACGCAGATGAAATGTCTGAATGGCTTGATTGTTCCTTAGTTGAAAACGATTGGAGGCCAGTTCCTCTCTCTGAAGGTGTTTACGATGGAGGAAGTGTGACAATGCATGATGGAAAATTCTTTGAAGTTGAACCTACCCTTAGGGGTCCACCTGTAGATTTAGGCGCAGAATCAGTAAAAGATGGAGGACAATCATTACTATTTGCAGAAACAAGAGCACGCTCTGCATCACTTGCAGCAAAGGCAGCAGACATAATTTCTAGATATCTAAAAAATTCTGAAAAAAACGAGTTAGAGAATGTTTCAAAAAAGATTCTAAAAGCAAATGAGCACACTCAGCTTGTAAAAACACTTGCAGAGTTGGTAAAAAAAGGAGTTGCATTTCACCATGCAGGACTAAATCAAAATTGTAGAGAAACAATTGAAACTGAATTTAGAAAGGGAACAATCAAGCTAATATCATCAACACCAACACTTGCTGCAGGTGTTAATCTACCTGCAAGAAGAGTTGTAATTTCAAGTATTGCAAGGTATAATGCTAAAGTTGGTGCAAACATACCAATTAGCGTTCTTGAATACAAACAGCTTTGTGGAAGAGCTGGAAGACCACAGTACGATGATTATGGTGAAGCTATAATTATCGGACATTCTAATAGTTCTGAGTTAATTGATCATTATGTTAATGGAGAACCGGAACCAATTGAATCTAAAATTACTGCTGATAAATCGTTAAGGATTCATGTTCTAAGTACAATTGTTACAAGTCCTGGAATAAAAAAAGATGAAATTATTGATTTCTTTTCACAAACACTAGGTGGTTTACAATCAAGAAAATCTACAATAAAATTTGCAGTAGATATTGCTTTACGATATTTGTTAGATGAAGATTTTCTTATTAAAAAAGGAGACAGATTTGTAGCAACAGCGTTTGGAAAAAAAGTCTCAAAGCTTTACATTGATCCATTAACTGCAACTTTTTTCCGAAATGCAATTGAAAACGTTTCAGAGGGAAGAAAACATACTTTGGGATTTTTACATTTGGTTTCAGCGTCTGAAGAATTTTTCCCAAAATTTGCACTTAGAAACAAAGATTACGA
>DRGT01000150.1 GCA_011055585.1 Candidatus Nitrosopumilus sp.
ATTGCCCTGATGAGCACTTCGTAAAAAAATAGCTTTAGAGTTTTCAGGTATTATGTTCAAACTTGATGGTTTCCATTCGGTTGTGTGAGTCCATTTTCCATCAAAAATAATTTCCTCCATAAATGGCGAGATTGTAATCATGATTGGTTCTTGAGCCCAGACAACTGATGAAGAAAGTGTGGTAATTATTACGAAGGTAAGAATTTCTCTATACACAGGTTTTCTTCAAATAAAACCTAATTATAATAAACTCATCAAGTTTATAGACTAAGTATTTCATTTTATGGTATGAAAAAGGGGATCGTTACAGTAAGACACCACACGCCAGCTACGAATTTAGAATTCCTACAGATCTCATAGGCCGTTCAAACGTTTATGGATTTTATGTTGGGGTATATGATTATGATTCTGGAATAATCTATTCATGGCCAGAAAACATTGTTGTAGAGCACCCATTAAACATTCCAAGTCCTAGCCTATGGGGAGAATTAGTTTCTCCAGATAAATCCCTCCCAGAATTTGAATTACCTATTTTGGCATTGATACCAGCCTTTCTAGTCTCATTTCTAGTGAAAAAATATGGTAAAGCCATATTGGCAAAGTCCAAAATTTGTTAATTTTGTGACTAAATTTAACTAAAAAGTTAATATCTTCACCATTTTGTTGATAATTCAAATGGCTGAGGAAAGTAGGGAGATTTCTGGAAATGGCACTCAAGTTTCTATCATAATTCCTACCTATAATGAATCACAAAATATTCTAAAAATCCTAAAATCCATAGGCGACATTTTACCCCCAAAAATTCTTACCGAGGCAATTGTTGTAGATGATAATTCTCCTGATGGCACAGGAAAGATTGTAGAAAACTATCTAAAAAATTTCAAGAAGATTACGGGTTATACAATAGGTGTCATTCATAGAACTGCAAAAAAAGGTCTTAGTTCAGCAATTTTAAATGGAATTCAACAAGCAAAAGGGGACACCATAGTTGTCATGGATAGTGATTTTTCACACCCTCCACAAATCATCCCACGAATGGTAGATGCTCTAAAAAAATACCGCTGTGATATCGTTGTCGCTTCCAGATATGTAAAGGGGGGAAAAATCAGCAACTGGCCCTTGAAGAGAAAATTCTTGAGTAAAATTGCAACTAGTATAGCCAAAAAGGGCTTGGGAGTTCAAGCAGCTGATCCAATGTCAGGTTTTTTTGCATTTAAGCGACCTATAATCAAAGGCCTAAAATTTGATGCAATTGGTTTTAAGATGCTTCTTGAGATACTAGTAAAAACTAGGGGGGCCAATGTGAGGGAGATACCCTATACATTTACTGACCGAAAATTAGGCTCAAGCAAGGTTTCTTTGTCGACTGCCTATGATTATGCAAAATCTGTTTGGAAATTATATCGATATGGAAAATCTACAAGAAAACAAGAAAAACGCCCATCGGTAAAATTTCTTTCCCAGGCTGCAAGGTTCTTCACTGTGGGGGCTTCTGGCCTTGGAATCAATTATTTAATGTCACTAGTCTTTGCTAGCGGATTTTCAGACTTGTGGTATTTGTATGCAAATGTAATTGGAATTATAACCTCAATTACTTCAAACTTTATTCTAAACAAATACTGGACTTTTGAAGATAGAGATTTCTCAACTAAAAGAACTCTTGAACAATATGGTAAATTTGCTGGATTTAGTTCATTAGGAGCTTTACTACAATTGTTTATTGTTTTTTCATTAGTAGAGGAACATCAAATGATGTATCCAATTGCATTGGTGATAGCAGTTCTAACAGCAGCTTTTGGAAACTTTGTTCTAAATAAAAAATGGACCTTTAGAGAAAAAATCTGGAATTAAACTTATTTTTCATTATGAAATATAGTATTATTAAATTATAATAACTATTTATTATTAAAAAGTTATTTTCAAAAGCACTGTTTTCTTCTTCCATAATGGCAGCATAATTTAGAATTATTACCTACATGGAATCAAATATGGTTCAATATTTCCTTCCTGCTTAACGCCTAATTCCTCATACAAATACTAGTTTGAGGAACAAAATATTCACCACCCAAAAGGTATTAGCCTTAATTCTAATTATATCAATGATTATTGCATTTCCACTATTTGGTTTTGCCCAAACCTATGCTCTTCCTAATTTGGACAATTTAGACACTCTCCTAATCTCTAATGAACCAATTCAAAATAAACAGTCGTCTACCTATAACATCTCTCTCTCCGAAAAAATAGGAGTGTCCGCTGATGGCAAAAAATCCTCAAAAATAGCTGAAGGTGAGAGCAATTTTTTGAAAAAACTAAATCAAAATTTTGATTCCATGCAAACTGCCCATGAGGTGATTCTCACAGAAAAAATATCATTATCTGAGTATGGTGACGCTCAAAATCCTGCGTACAATCTTAATACCAAAATTCAAACCAGTTTAGAAAGGATCTGGAATTCTCAGAACCTACGCCCAGAAAAAAATAGACATACTTTTGTTAATCAATTATTAAACTCATACAATTATAGTGAAATTAGCGAAAATGCTAAAATTGGTCTCGAGAAAGATTCAGAAATTCTAGTATCCGAATATGGTGGAAAAATTGGTTCCTCAAACCTTCTAACAATTTTTCCATCTCAACCTCCTATAATAGAACCTCAGGGAACCCAACTACTCGCTATTGGCGTGCCTGACTTCCTCACAGAATCTGAGGCTATAGATAGCACATTACCATTAGCAGTTTTGGTTCTCTTTTCAGGATTCGTTCTATTAAGATTTGAGAATAATGATCAAATCAAATTTCAAAATTTCAGACGTTTTACATGTTATATTTTCATCATCCTTTTAATCTCCTCAATCTTTACAATTCCTCATTCAATTTCCAGTGCCTATTGGCCAGATGCATATGCTGAAAAACCAATAGAATTCGACGAATCCGAATCTATAATCCCTAACAACGCAACCAATACAGAAATCATAGAATTCAACGAATCCGTATCTGTGATTCCTGGCAACGATACCAAGGTAAAAGGCAAACCAGCTGATAACGAGCCAAAAGGCAAACCAGACAAATCAGATGTTCCAGCCCCAGAATTCAACGAATCCGTATCTGTGATTCCTGGCAACGATACCAAGGTAAAAGGCAAACCAGCTGATATCGAGCCAAAAGGCAAACCAGCTGATATCGAGCCAAAAGGCAAACCAGCTGATATCGAGCCAAAAGGCAAACCAGCTGATATCGAGCCAAAAGGCAAACCAGACAAATCAGATGTTCCAGCCCCAGAATTCGACGAATCCGTGTCTGTAATCCCTAGCAACGCAACCAACACAGAAATCACAGAATTCAACGAATCCGTATCTGTGATTCCTGGCAACGATACCAAGGTAAAAGGCAAACCAGCTGATAACGAGCCAAAAGGCAAACCAGACAAATCAGATGTTCCAGCCCCAGA
>DRGT01000151.1 GCA_011055585.1 Candidatus Nitrosopumilus sp.
AAATGGTACCAACTCAGCGTATACTGAAAAATCACGAATTCTTCTGCATATTAGGTGGCTATATTGAGAGCCAAAGTCCAAAACCACTATTTTATCCATAAAATCACTTTGTATTTTCTAACATTCTCGTAAGAGACCATGCTACAGTGTTAATGATTTCATTTACTCGTTCTGTTTGACGGTAGTTTTTTACAATAATTTCTCGTATTTGAGAACCATTTTTGTTTATGATAAAATCAATTGCTGATTCTGGCTGAATTTTTCCACGTTGAACTTCTGAAGAGTCTTTTCTTTTCATTTCTGCAATGATTCTATCTATGAAAAATGATTTTAACGGTGGAGTATCAGCTTCTATTCCAACTTCTTCATTTAATACAATTGAAATCTGATCTGGAGTAACATAGGCATTTGCGATAACTTCACCTCCAGATCCACTAGTAATTGGAATAGAAGTAGCTGAACTAGTTTTTGTTTTGTTAGAAGAAAGTGCTGAAGCCTTTGTAAAACTTGATTCTTTTAGGTTTGAATTTAATATATTGAGATTTTTTTCAAGCATATCTATTTCTTCTTTATGTTTTTCAATTTTATCTATAATGTGATCTTTTAGTTTTAGAATATCACGAATTTGCTCATCAGAAAACTTCATACTTTTTCTCAGGTATATTGGGTATTAAAACGCATTCTAGAAATCATGTAGAATTTCTAAATCCTTGAAGCAGATTTTTTTAAAACCCCTGATGGATTTTGAAGTTGTATATAGTCCCTTTTTTCTTTTTGTTGCAAGCCATTCCAGAAGTTTTTTTCCGCGATAAAGTTTTTTTAATTTAATTTTTCTTTCAGATTTTTTTGTTTTTGAATATTTTCCAATTATTTTTCCGAAATCCATACCAATCAAAATAATATTTTTTGCACCAAAATAATCTGCAATAAATACACATCTATCTCCATCAGTAAATCCTCCAAAATTTTGAATCTTCCCAAATGACTTTGTTTGAGTTGTTCCTAAACAATTTTTGAAATTTTCTATAATTTGTAATTTTGCAATATTATCACCATGTGCATGTGTGACAAAAATTGAATTCGATTTTCCAATTTTTTTTAATGATTTTTCATCGCCGTCAAGGTCTGTTACTAAAATATCAAATTTTATATTATTTTTAAGTAATGGTTTTGCAGCACTATCTGCTACAATTTTTGGAATTTTAGGAAATTTTTTCAAATGTTGTATTGATGATGAAAGAGACGGTCCTGCACCAATCACAAAAACTGATTTTTTTGAGATGATTTCTCTTAATTTTTTTAATGGAATAGGATTTTTCAATATTAAATTGAGTAAAATTGCTGATTCGTAATCTTGTTCTTTGTCATAACCAAACTCTTTGATAATTTCAGAATACTTCTTTTCCCATCCAGCAATTGTCATATCACTCAAATTACAATTCCTTATCATAAATCCTGTGAATAAACTTGCATCCATAGCCGTTGGAGGTTCAAACCCAGTACGAATTATGGGAATTCTTAATGTTAGCCCTGAATCATTTTACAAAAAATCGATAAAAACAAAGAGAAATGAAATCATTGAAACTGTTAAAAAGATGGAAGATCAAGATGCTGACTTTATTGATGTTGGAGGAATGTCAACTGCGCCATATCTTTCTACAATTATTTCAGAAAAGATTGAAGCAAAAAGAATCATGGATGCTATAAAAATTATACAAAACAAAACTAACCTACCAATTTCTGTCGATACCTGTAGAGCAAGTGTTGCAGTACAGGCCTTGGAATTGGATTCTGAAATAATTAACGATATTTCTGGCCTAAAATATGACAGACAAATGATAGATGTTGTTAGAATTTACGAACCAGATCTAATCTTATGTGCATTTAGCAAAAATCTTGTTACAGGAAATCAAGTTAAGAAAACAAAACAACTTCTAAAACAAAGTTTAAAGCTTGCTAAATCATCAGGAATTTCATCAAAAAAAATTGTACTTGATCCTGCAATTGGTTTTTTTAGAAAAATAGGAAAAGGACCATTTTTTACAAAAATTAATTCTAATTGGTTACAAAGGGATCTTTCTATATTAGCAAATCTAAAATCAATTAAACAAAATCAACCATTACTTGTTTCAGTTTCAAACAAATCATTTCTTGGAAAAATCATGAATAAAAAAAATCCATCCGATCGATTGCCTGGATCACTTGCCGCAGAAGTTTTAGCAGTAATTAATGAAGCAGATATCATACGCACGCACAATGTTAAGGAAACACATAGCATAGTCTCCATTGCAAAGAAGCTCTCACGTCTAGACAAAAGCTTATAATGTATCATAATTCTTTTGTAAAGGGTTTCATTGGAATTCAAAGAAGGACTAACTTTTGACGATGTTCTCCTTGTTCCCAAATATTCTGATATTACAAGTAGAGCTCAAACCGATCTTAGCACAAAACTTTCTAGAAATATTTCTCTGAACATTCCTTTCTTAAGCGCAAACATGGATACTGTTACAGAATCTAGCATGGCAGTTACCATGGCCCGTGAAGGCGGTATTGGAATTATTCATAGATTTCTTACAATTGAAGAGGAAGTAAAAGAGGTTCTCAAAGTAAAAAGAGCCGGCAGTGTTATGATTGAAAATCCATACTCTATTGATCCAGACCAAACTGTTAATGATGCAATAAAATACGCTGATGAACAAGGAGTTTCTGGCTTACTTGTTACTGATTCTGAATCAAAACTAGTTGGAATTTTGACAAATCGTGATCTAAAATTTGAATCAGATACAGCAAAACTGGTTAAAGATGTAATGACAAAAGATGTTGTTACTGGAAAACCAGGAATTTCTCTTGAAGAAGCAAAAGATATTCTGCACAAACATAGAATTGAAAAACTTCCTCTTATTGACGATTCAAATCATGTAAAGGGCTTGATTACAACAAAAGATATTACAAATATTGAAAACTTTCCTGCCGCATCAAAGGACAAAAAAGGTAGACCACTTGTAGGCGCAGCAGTTGGCGTAAAAGGAGACTTTATGGAAAGAGCAGAATCTCTTTTGGAGGCAAATGCAGATGTAATTGTTGTAGATATTGCACATGGTCACAGTGAAAACGCTGTAAGTACAGTTCGCCACATCAAAAAAGCATTTCCAGATTGTGAGTTAATTGCTGGAAATGTTGCGACAGCACAAGGAGCTGAAGATTTGATAAAAGCTGGTGTTGATGCTATTAAAGTAGGTGTAGGTTCTGGTTCCATTTGTATTACTCGTGTTGTTACAGGTTCTGGTGTTCCTCAACTTACAGCAGTAATAGACTGCGCTAAAGTAGGAAAAGAAAATAATGTACCAATAATTTCTGATGGAGGAACAAGAACTTCTGGAGATGCAACTAAAGCACTAGCTGCAGGAGCCTCATCTATAATGATTGGAAGTATGCTTGGAGGAACAGATGAATCTCCTGGAGCTCTTATGACAAAAAATGGAAATCGATTCAAAGTATATCGTGGAATGGCTTCTTTAGCTGCATCGCTTGGAAGAAAATCAAAGGAAAATGGACATGTTTCATTTGAAGAAGATCTTAACGATTATGTTGCAGAAGGTGTTGAAGCAATGACTCCTTACAAAGGAAGTGTAACTGATATTCTAAAACAACTTACTGGTGGCGTTCGTTCTGGACTTAGTTACTGCGGTGCTCACACAATTCCACAAATGCAAGAAAATGCAGAATTTATCAAAATCTCACGGGCTGGTTTTGCTGAAAGCCAATCACATGA
>DRGT01000152.1 GCA_011055585.1 Candidatus Nitrosopumilus sp.
GCGATGTTTTGGAAAACATTCTCTACAGTATACTGGTCTATCTGGTTTTGGTTCAAAAGGTACCTCTGAATCTTTGCCACAGTCGGCACATTTCATTGGATACATTTTTCGTCCTTCTGACATAAATTTTAGGACAAATCTTGTTACATAAATAACTATTGGGTATTAACATCAGTCTAATCTGAAACTGATTTAGCGAAATTGGAAATTTGAATAAAAAAGAAATTGGCTTAGACTTTACACTAATTTTTAGACCTATATGCTGAAATTCTTCTATAAGGATAGATTACTTTTCCATCGCTGGCATATGCTTTTTTAAACCATAACGCCTTGTCCATTTCTTCAACTTTCATTGTTGTTTACTCCTACATATGCCAGCTTTGCATTTATCACAGGCATAATCACTAGTTAATTCATTACATCCGCACACACATGTACACTCATAAAGATTCATGACAGTCACACCCACATTTCGTAAAATCTACTGTTCCTCCACCACATGATTTATGCTCTCCTATTTCACAAGACATGGATTTCATTTTTCCTCACCTAGAATTTTTTGAAGTTCTCTTTTGTTCAATCTACTTTGAAGCCTCTTTGCCTTCCGTAGGATTTTAACAATTTCAACGTAGCATCAAGTTGGTCTTGAGTGAGGTCTATTTTGTCTAATTGCCAAACTACCAAAGCCTCTAACCTGAAATTGCCATCTTTAACTAACTCCTTAATCGCAGCCATTTCCTTTTTGAGTTCTTGAGCTTCTTCTTTTGTTATTCCTTCAGATGTAAAAGAACCAACATGTCTCACTTCTTTCTTTAATTCTTTAATTTCTTTTATAACTTTCTTTTAATTTATGGTGCATTAAAACTGAATTATAATGCCAAAGACAAAACCAATTATCTCAATAGAAAATGTTGTTGCTTCTGCAACAATAGATCAGAGATTAGATCTCAAAGATATAACAAAAAAATTTCCTGATGTAGAATGGAACCCAGACCAGTTTCCAGGGGCTGTCTTTAGATTAAAAAACCCAAGGACTGCCACATTGCTATTCAGAACAGGAAAGATGGTTTGCACTGGCGCAAAATCCGAAGAGTTGGCAAGAAAGGCAGTAAAAACAGTAGTTCAAAAGTTGAGAAAGCGTAAAATCAAGATAAAAAAGGAAGCTACGGTGACAATTCAAAACATTGTAGCGTCTATCAACCTTGGTGGTAGAGTTCACTTGGAAGAAGCTGCAAGAAGCTTGCCAAGAAGTATGTACGAGCCAGAACAATTTCCTGGTTTAATCCACAGAATGCTTGACCCTAAAACTGTCATCTTGATTTTTTCTTCTGGCAAATTAGTATGTACAGGTGGCAAAACCGAAAAAGATGTGTATCGTTCTGTAAACCAACTTCATAATCTGCTTGAGGAAAAAGACTTGATGCTTTACGACTAGGGATTATGATTTTTCAAATCTCAAAGTAATTTAGCGAAATTGGAACAGAGTTAAACTTGTTTGAACTTTGAGCGAATTTGTCTCACTCTGATTTTAGCCCTCTTTAGCATGCAGTTTGATCAGTTTGTTCATAATCCTTGATAAATTCTTAATTTTCTTATCATAATTACGAAACTTTGTTTAAAACGAAATTCGCATGGACATAAAGGAGTCATCGGTATGGAAGCGGCTCTAATTCTAATTGCATTTGTAATTGTCGCAGCAGCTTTGGCCTTTGTCGTTCTGAACATGGGATTTGCAACATCTCAAAAAGCTAAAACTTCAATCACATCCGCACTCGGTGGAGCAAGTAACACCATATTAATTTCTGGTAAAGTCATAGGTGCCGCACCAGCAGCTGGTGGAGTATTGAATGCTACAATGATACCACTAAAGCTTACATCTAATGGTGAATCAGTTGACTTGTCAGATACTTTAGCAACAATCAGTTATCTTGGTGAAACAATAGAGTATGATAATATCTACAGTGCAGGTTGTACTTTAACAGGTCAAATATATGCTGATCCAATAACTGCTTGGGGAGACGCAGCACCAGGTTGTATTGATGTAAGCCCATTTGCTGGAGCACCAACACAAACTAATGCGATAATTTATTGGGTAGTAGCAAATCAAGTACCTCCAAACTCATTTCTAGAGCCAGGTGAACATGCTGTTTTATCAATTGGATGGTCTCAAGCACCTGATGAACGACCAGGAGATTTGGACAAAATAAAAATCGAACTTGCTGCGAGTGGCGGTGCTACCCTTACAGTAGAACGACAATTACCTTTCATCGATGGTTCGATAGTTGACCTGAGCTAATCTCAAATCTCAAAGTGATTTAGCGAAATTGGAACTGATTATTTTTCATTCCAAAACCTGCTAGTCATGTCAACGTTTTTGGCTAAATAATTTTTACAGTGTTTTGCTAATAATACCTTCCTTCAGTACTGATAAGATGACAACTGGGTATTGTGTCAAATGCAGAAAGAAAAAAGTGATGGAAAATCCAATGTATGGAAAACATCCTACTCTGAAACCGAAGAATACCTCATTCAGAAGAAGAAAAAACAAAAATAGGTAAAAACTTGTTTCTTAATTCTGATTAATAATATGTCTTGATAGCGGTTTTTTTATTGATTAACCTAGTATGGACAGGTCAGCCTTTTCCTATTCTATACATCTTTGTCCCACAGGTAGGACAGATGCCTTTTGTTGCAGGCCTGCCATTTTTCATTGTTACAGACTTTGGATTTTCCATCACTTTTTTCTTTCTGCATTTGACACAATACCCAGTTGTCATCTTATCAGTACTGAAGGAAGGTATTATTAGCAAAACACTGTAAAAATTATTTA
>DRGT01000153.1 GCA_011055585.1 Candidatus Nitrosopumilus sp.
AAAAGTAACGCACTGCATTATTACTCGAGGATTTCTGTCATGTTGTCATCTGTAAGGTGTTTGTTCTTGGTATTCCATCTACTACCCAATGTTGTCAATAGGGGCGATTCGCCATCAAGTTTCTCACCAGCTAGTTTTCTACCATTAAGGTATCTGTCTAAAACCTTTCTTGCTTCAGGATTGATAAATCCCCAATATCCTTGCTTTGAATCATCATAGATTTTTACTGCATAGCAATAATGTGGCTTGTTGATTGGGTTTGCAGGGTTTGGCAATGACACAAGATGTTTTATTTTCAGTACAGGATCAATCAAGCCACCTGGACGCATTCCCAACGTGCTTAACAAATGTATGATGACCTGTTTTCGCAGTGAACGGTTAGAGTATTGCAGCATTGCTTGAAGGTCTTCCCGCGTTACAGGTTCTCGTCCACCAGGGATCCTGTCCTGTTTTTCAATGCTTCGTCGCACAAGTTTTTTGTACCAAATCTTTCTATTCATCTCAAAAAATAATTCTGCTGCTGCCAATGTTGGTTTGATGGCTTCTGGCACCAATCCCTGTGATTCCAGATAATTTACAAACTCTTCTAAAATGTCGGTAATCTTTTCAGTATCATATTGCAGCAAAGATTCAAAATCTTCAGGATGCTTTGTATAATGATGGTCAGCTGTAAACTTCATGAATCTTTGAATCTTGTAGGTGTATGACTCTTTTGATTTTGGAGTAGATGGCACCTTGATGAATTTGTGAAAACTTGGATGCTCCTTTTTCATCTGCTCAATCCATTGTGATTGTTTGATGCGAATTGTCACGAGTGATGATATGAATTGCGTTATAATAAAGCCTAACCTTTAATCCTCATTATTTTAGTTCTATCCATAACTTTCCAATATTCAACATTCTGAGCATTTTCCAATTTTCCTTTTACTTCATCATCGACCATAGTGACATCTATGGTTTCAAAGGTTTCAGAATCCATGATTTGGAAATTTTCATCAGTGATGGATATAATTTGGCCAGTTCTTTTGTCTATTAAAGGAACATGAATCTGCATACTGACAGGTCCTACATGTGGACGTTTTTGGTTATCAAAAATGCCAACTCCAACAATTCTAGCTTTGGCAGAACCATGTTTTCCTGGTTTACTAGTATCATATTCAGAAATTCTACATGGTTCTCCTGTTGGTTGATCAGATACAGGAAGTAGAATGTATGAGCCTATTTTCAAAGAACCTAAATCAGCTGGCTTACTCATGAAGGAAACAGGCTTGTGTGGAATATTTAACTTTTCTACTTTAGTTTTTCAAGGACAGAAAGGCCAACTAGATTAGTCATTGTAATCCCTTTTCTACATATATCACGACGAGTTTTTTCACAGTATTGGTTGACACTTTGATGACTTTTATCACTAGAAACTTCTAAAACTACAATATTTTTATTGTATGGAAAAGTAAACTTTGGTGGTTCAGTAGAATAAATATTCATGTGTCCTAGACATGCGCGGCCGACTTTATTTCTTTTTGCTACTACCCTTGCAACTTCAGAAATGTCTTCAACAGAATCACCATATTCTAAATAATAAACTGAAACAAAGTTCATTAAGCCATCAACTTCTCTTTCAAAAAGATCGTCATCCATACTAAAAACAAAAGATGTTTTTTCAAATTGGTGTTTTGAAAGATCTTTCATTGTTTTTTTGTCGTCTTTGAATTTGGCTAACAGGTAATGATTCGCACAATCAGTAAAGTATGGTTTGCTTTCATTAGAAAAGGTTGCAGTTACAAAATACATGTCCTCAATATTTTTTGAACGAGACCATGTATCTTTCAATTCAATTGAATCATGATTGTGTAAATATGGTGCACATACATACCCATTTAATGGCGTTTCTTCTGAACTCACTGGATCCTTTTAAGATTAGGTTTATTATTTAATATTTTTCGATTATTGATACACGATCACTCAAACTTCTTTTGAATTACTTGAATTTTTGCTTCGATAGTTATTTAATACTAGGATGTGGCGATTGAATTTGTCCCAAGCTAGCTCAGCCTGGTAGAGCTTCCGGCTGTAGTTGTTGGCTTTTGGCTGACCGAATAACAGCCTATCAGGCATACAGAAACCGGGTTGTCGCAGGTTCAATTCCTGCGCTTGGGACCATATTTTCAACCAAAAATTCAAAAACTTCGATAATCACCCTCATATAATGAGTGACGATTCTTGGTCCAATCTTGATAAGATTGATCAGAAAATTATAGAAATTTTGAATCAAAATGCAAGAACCCCTTCAAAAGAAATTGCTACTGAATTAAGAAAATCTGGTGAGGATGTTTCTGATAGAACGATTAGAAAAAGAATTGAAAGATTAGAAAAAAGTGGAATAATCAAAGGATACAAAGCAGTACTTACAGATGTTTCTGAATCAAATGAATACGAAGCAACATTTCTTAAATTAAAACCAACAAAATCTTTAGAGTCTTTAAAAGAATCAATTAAAGATTTTACAACAAAAATGCCCAATTATCTCTTTGTCGCAAATTTAGATGGAGATTGGAATATGCTTATTGTAATGAAAGTGGAACAAGAACAAAAAGATCCATCTCTAAAAATTGTTGAAAAATTTTCAGATGACATAAGTGATTATAGAATAAGTGATTTTGATGTGAGGGGTGTAAATTTATTGAATATGTCATTGTTATTATTGTGATAAAGAATATTCTTTTTCAGCAACATCAAGTGCACTTTTTAGATCATTAATAGTAAATGGTTTTTGAATAAATGCAGCTACTCCTGAGCTAATTGTTTCACTAACTCTTTTTGAGGTTTTTTCATCTGCAGTGATAAGAATTATTTGCAAATCAAGTTTTTCTTCTAATAGTTGTGATGCAACTGTGTCTCCTTGCATATCTGGTAAACCCATATCAAGCAATACAATAGGATTTTTAGAATCTTGAATTAGCTTTTTACAACTGCCAATACCTTCTTTTCCAGTTTGGAAGGAGATATAGTCTTTGTATCCTAGATGATCTAGATAATTTTGCAATTTTAGAACAACTGCCTTACTATCTTCAATAATTACAATTGGTCGTGAAATTTCAATATTTGAAATATGAAATTCTTTTGATTGATCAAAAGCTTTTTTTGCATCATCGTATTCTCCAACTTTTAGAAAACATTTTGATGCGCAAAGGTAAGCGCCTTTTGCTTTGAAACTGTTATCTTTTTTTCCAAAGTCTAAAAATAATTTTCCAGCCTCTAACATCTCATGATTATTTTCTTTTCCTTGTTTTGTTTTGCATTCTCCTGCAAGAAGATAAAGAATTGCAGCTTTGATACTATCTGATTTTTTTTGGGATTCTGCCAAATTGATGAATAGGTTATGAGCAGAAATATTTTGATCATTTTTTAAATTAGTAAAAGCCAAGTTATAATCCTGTTTTTTTAGATCAGCCATAATATTGAATGAAAAATTTGTATTATATTATTTTATAGTGGTTCTTTTTGAACCAACAACTCATTTTTGAAACGCTTAGGGGTTGATTACTGCACGGCCGATAATTTTTCGGGCTTTAAGATTTTCAAGTGCTTCATTTGCTTCATCAATAGAATATCTTTTTGATATGACTGGTTTTATTACACCTTTTTTTGCTAAGTCGATCAATTCAACCATGTCATTGTAGTTACCAGTATAAGCACCCTGAATAGTAAGTGATTTGAGTGGAATTGTCACTAATGATATATTGATAGATCCACCAAAAAGTCCAACAAGTACTAGATTTCCTCTTTTTCGTAAAACTGCCAGTGCCGTCTTCACAGTTTGAGGAGCGTTTACAAAGTCGATAACACTGTCAGCTCCTTTGCCATTACAAATAGAAATTATTTTTTCGACTGGACCACCAGTTCCAGTAGATACAGACCCAATTACATTAGTATTTACAACAAAATCTGCACCCATCTTTTTTGCGGTTTCAAATTTTTTATCATCCATGTCAACACAGATAATTTTGGCTTTTGTTATTGCTTTTGCAAGTTGAATTGCTATCAATCCTAAACCACCAGCCCCAATTATTACTAAATATTCAGGTGAATTTACATTTGCTTTTTTGACAGCATTGTATGCAGTAAGTCCTGAACATGCAAGTGATGTTGCTGCATCTAAATCAAGTCCAGAAATTTTTGCAAGATATTTGTAATGTGGAACTTTGACATTTTCAGCATATCCCCCATCTTGAAAAAGACCAATTGATTTTGGTGCATCACAAAGATTTTCATTGCCTGCTTTACATGCGGGACATTCACCTTCACCTATCCAAGGATAAACAAGAACAACATCACCTACTGATACGTCCTTAACGTCATTACCTACTTCTGCTACAGTGCCTACTATTTCATGCCCCGGGGTTACAGGATACTTTACACCCCTATCAGTTACTTTCAAAAATGTTCCATCACCCAAGTCATATCCACCTTCCCATAGGTGTAAATCACTATGACAAACTCCAGCTGCCTTTACCTTTACTATGACTTCATTTCCACTTGGTTTTGGGGTTTCTAATTCAGATATTTCAAGTGGTTTATTTGGCTCTACAATTCTGGCTGCTTTCAATGCGGTAGTGATTTTTTATTAATAATATAAGAGTTGACAGAGAACAGGAAAAAAATAGAGCCTTTAGATATTATGGAATTGAATTAGATTTTCTTTATGACTGAGGATGAATCGATTGGTTTGTCACAGGAGCCAGTAAACATTCTATTTGATCCAGCTAGCATAAGCAAAAAAGACATTTGGGAAATTGATTTAATTCGAATTTTAGACATTTTGAAAAAGATTCTAGAAAAGTCTGGTGAGAAGGATTTGAGAGTGGCAGGGATGGCAGCACTTTCTTCGTCATTAATTTATCGAATGAAAGTAGAGAGTATTTTTGCACTTCAAAAAGCTGCTATGGAAAAAAAGCCACTTACTCAACGAACTGATTTAGATATTGATTTAATTGATATCCCATACAGACATGAATCAACATATCCTGTTTCTTTGGATGAGTTATTGACTTTATTAGAAAATCTAATTGGTTCTATTGCAAACCCTCGCTCTAGACGAGGAAATCAAATGAGATTTGAGCCAGTTGAGGCTCCCAACTTTGATGAATACTTTACTTCTCTTGAAAACATCATTGGCAAGTATGAAGATTTGATAGTAAAAAAAAT
>DRGT01000154.1 GCA_011055585.1 Candidatus Nitrosopumilus sp.
AAGAGCAGACCTCCTGATTTGAATTATTTATTAGAAAAATTAACATTTGATACGAACAGTTAATCGACAGTTCGGTAATTCTGTCTTTAAGATCATCGATCAAATGTGAATGAATTAATTATGTAATTTTTGTGTAATCTCATGGTAAATCAATCAATTTGGATTGGAATTACTGTAGGAGTTTTTTTTGCGGGTCTAGCAATTGGCATTATTCCAAATGTAATGGAAAAAACAATGGAGGAAGATACAGATTTGTCTAATTTAGAAGAAGTTCCTAATAAAACAATAACTCGATTACAACCTGATGAATTGTTTGATTCTAGAACTCTTGGTTTTACTCAAGTTGTAATTGCACCTCCTGGTCAAACTATCTATATTGCAGGCCAAGGTGCAATTGATAAAGATTTGCAGATTGTAGGTGATACAATGGAGGAGCAAATGGATTTTGCATTTAAGAATGTAAAATCTGCATTGGAGGCATCAGGAGCAAAGCCTGAGCATGTGGTACAAATTGTAATGTTAATGGTGGATTATGATGAGTCATATCTGCCACTTGTTCAAAAAGAACGCTTAGAATTTTTTGGCAACGATAATCTTCCCGCTTCTACCTTGATTCCTGTTCCTAGTTTGGCAATAGATGGAATGCTATTTGAAATTCAAGTGACTGCAGTCATTCCTTTAAACAATCCTTAATGCTATTTACTGCAGATTTAGCAATTTACTTTCATGAATTGGATAATCTATACAGGATTACAGACGGTTGTTTAAGTCTGCTTGATACCGCGTGGTATCAATAGAATAAAACCCCGGGGGTGGAATTGGTAAGCTGGATGACCACGCTGACCACCTAAAACAAAAGAGAATAATGAATCAAAACTAAACTTCTGAACTAACTGAAGTTGATAAAAAATAATATAACTTTAGAAGTTATTTACTTAACATATCGTTAATTTTTTAAAACTAATTGAGGAAAATTCACCAATTAGGTGATACTAATTTTTCATTCTTAAATTTTAGAAATTAATTGCCGAGTAAATTATGGCAAGTTACAACCTAAAAATTCAATCGGACGGTTAAAATTCCTAGTTTCAAAAATTTATATCCAAATTAGAAGGAATTGTCATAGTATTGACTACTAATATGAAACAAGCACGTCCTGATTCCAAGACACCTAGTGTTAACTGGGCAAAAATTGAAGAAGCTGAAAATTTTGCAAAAACAGTGAAACTTTTCCGTCAAGGAAAGTACGATGGAGATAGTTTTAGACGATTTAGATTGCAACACGGCGCATACGGCACAAGAATGACCAGCGATTATGCAATGGTTAGAATTAAAATCCCTGCAGGTAAGATTTATCCAAACCAACTTGAAAAAATAGCGCAACTAAGTGAAGCATTTTCAATTGGAAGTGCACACGTATCTACCAGAGAAAACATTCAGCTACATTGGATAGTTTTAGAAGACGTCTCTGAAGTTATGCGAGGCTTGGCAGAAGTTGGATTGACTACAAGAGAAGCATGTGGAAATACGGTCAGAAATGTTATGTGTAGTCCTCTTTCAGGAGTTTGTGAAGAAGAAAAATTTGATGCAACACCATATGCAATTGCTACTGCGCAATTTCTATTAAGAAATCCATTGAATCAGAACTTGCCTAGAAAATTCAAATTCAATTTCACCTGTTGTGAAAAACACGGCATGGTACGTATGACTGATGTCGGTTTATTGCCACAAATAAAAGAAATTGATGGAAAAGGACAACCAGGTTTCAAAGTTTTCTTAGGTGGTGGTCTTGGTAACAAATCATATGTTGGATACCAATTAGAAGAATTTACCCCTGAAGAAGATCTTTTGTATACGTCAATTGCAGTTTTGCGTATTTTCGATAGAATGGGCGAGAGAAAAAACATGGCAAGAAACAGAATGCGTTATTTAGTTAATGAATTAGGCTGGGAAAAATTCCAAAACTTAGTTCTAAAGGAAAGGGCTATTGTGAGAGCTACTCAATCGGTAATTGTAAAACTAGATCTTGATCAAACTCCTGAAGAAATTAAAAAACCAATAAGAATTTCTGAAAGTAGCGGAAGCTCAAGCCCTGATGGATATTCTAGATGGTACAAAACCAACACCTTCAAACAAAAACAAGATGGATATCGTTCTGTGTTTATTGCCTTAGAAGCAGGCGACATTACTGCAAACCAATTAAGAGAAATTGCAAATATTTGTAGAGCGTTTTCATCTGAAGGACTAGGAAGGACTGGATTTAATCAGGATATCGTGTTTAGATGGGTACATGACGATGATTTACCCTCCATGTATGCGAGATTGTTAGAAGTTGGACTAGCAAAAACAGGCGCACTTACTATGGCCTCACCAATTGGATGTTCTGGAACAACATCTTGTAATCTTGCATTAACAAACTCTCACAGATTGGCAAAAGAAATCCAAAGAAAATTCCTTGAATTAAAGTTGGATGAAGATGATGATCTGAAAGATTCTTCTGTCAAAATTAGTGGATGTCCTAACTCTTGTGGGCAGCATAATATAGCAACTATAGGATTCTATGGTGGTGGCGGCAGAGTCGGCAAAGACATGTATCCAAGCTATCAAATGTCGTTAGGAGGACGATCAGATGGAGACACCATGTTAGGCGTTAATTGTTTGAGAATTCCTGCAAAAAGAGTAATTCCAGTAATTTTGAAAATTATAGAATTATTCAAACAAAATAAGAAAAATAACGATACATTAGCAACATGGATTCATAAAATTGTAAATGGTAATGAAGATTCTCAAATAAAATCAGTAGATGATTTTAAGAAAATTTTATCCCCCCTTGTTGTGCCGCCAACGAAAGAAGAAGATAGTGACTTTTACGCCGATTATGGTTCTGATGGAAGTTACCACACAAAAACAGGAAGGGGTGAATGTGCAGCTTGAGTGAAGAAAAAACAGTTCGTGCAACAACTGACGTAGATACTTTGAGATCTGAAATTAGAGATAAGAGCGTTAGAGTAATTGACGTCAGAAAAGAAGAAGAATACAAACAAAACCACATTCCAGATTCAGTAAACCTCCCTTTAGCTAATTTATTATCTAATGATAAACCTGATTGGGCCGCAAAGCTTTTTTCATCACTTGGAATCGATGATGAAACCCATGTCGTCGTATATGATGATACATTTGGTGCTCTGGCATCAAGAATCGCATGGACTTTGGAATATTTGGGACATAGCGATGTTTCATTACTTGATGTAACGTATGGACAATGGAAGTCACTGGGATTAGAAAATGACAATAAAATCCCATCTGTTGATTCTAAAACTCACTCTGTAAATTTACAACCACAAATTTTAGCAACAGCTGATTATTTGGAAAAAGCCAAAGAAAAGGAGGGAGTCACTCTTCTAGATAATCGAGAACGATTAAATTTCTTGGAACAACATATTCCAGGAGCAATAAACATTCCATATAGAACATTATCTTCTCCTGAAAAAATTCTAAGACCAAAAGATGAAATGAAAAGACTTCTAGATAACAGGGGAATCAAACCAGACTCTGAAATCATAACTTACTGTGGTAGTGTTGGAACACTATCAGGTTTAGCTTACTATGCATTGAAATCAGTTAATCTTCCAAATGTGAAATTGTATGTAAAGTCATTTAAAGAATGGAAAAATCTTAACAAACCTACAGCAAAACAAGAAGATGCAGACTATTGGGACCTTTCAGCAGAATAATCTAACTTGGTGTTATTTCATTTCGTAGTTGTTTTGTAACAGTTACTTCGATATTATCAAAAACATTAAGCATTTTTTGTTTATTGTCTTGAAGATAAAACAATCCTCTATCCTTTAATCTAATCTTCCATAATCTTATTTCTCTATGTTCTTCGAAAAATTGCTCAATCATTTCTTGTCCATATTTTGTAGGATTAATTAACGGTTCAAAATTCTCAATTGTTTTTTCGACATCTTCTTCTTCTATAGAAGATTTTACAGCTTGAATTGCATGACTAAGCTGTTTTAGATTTTTAACAACTCCTGGAAGTTTTTTCATTTTAATTCCGAGTAAACTTTTCTGTTCTGTTCCAACTTTATCAGCTAATTCTTGAACAAGATCATAAATTGGAATCCTATGAAAGCCTTCTCTTTTTTCATTTTTTACAATTAATCCTTTATCTGTTAATTTTCGTAAAGCATCTTCCGTATCAGATTTATCAAGAAATGTTGTCCACACTATAGCTCCAATTGTGTGATAACCTTGTCTAATTGATTCTAAAACAACAACTTCGATAATTCTTTTAAAACCTTCTTCAATTCTAAGATTTACAAAGTCTCTATCCTTGACCGCCTTTCTTGCATTTTTAACATCAATTTCAATTGAGCGCTTTAGTGCCTCAATTGATTCTGGGATTTGATTTAACAAAGAAAGAAAACATGCTTTGTTATACCAAGCCATACCATATGTTGGATCAGACTCTATTGCTTTTTCAGCGCCATCGAGAGCTTTGGAATAATTTTTTTGTTCATAATGAACTAGTGCTTTAAGATTCCATGCTTCAGCATTTGTTACATCAATATCTAAAATTTTATCATAAACTTTGAGTGCTTCGGCGTGATCATCTAGATGAAATAGCGCATAGCCAAGTTTCAAAAGAGTTTCTACATTATTTGGGTCAATTCTTAAGGCTTGCTCAAAAACAATAGCCGCATCGTCAAGTTTTTCATCGGCCATCAAATTGATGCCTTTTTTGAAAAGCTTTTTTCTATTGTAATCAGCATCTGTTAGGCTAGTTTCTTTTTTCACCCTATGCTGTTTTTCAATTTTTCCTGGCTTTGTCTTCTTTGAAAAGAGCTTTTTCATACAGTTCAACTTGGAGATTTTTTATAGATAAATACTATTCCTAAATTTTTTAACTTGGCTTCAGGCTCTAGACAGGTTAAAAATACAGAAATACTGCATAAATACATCATCGATAATGGCTAGCTCTCGAAGATTAGACATCCAAGGCTCAGCTCCTTTTAAACAATCTGGAATGTATGAGATACAAATTTCAATTTGTGAAAAATTCCCATCAGAAGCAAGCATTACTTCAAAATCATTTGATAAAATTTGGTCTTCGAATTTTCATTTAAGAATTAAAGATGGTCAATTTTCTGAATCACTTGGTAGTGATAGTAATCCAATTCCTGATTCTGTTTTTGATTTAGACACAGTTTGGATTGTTGTAATGGACCAATTCTCAACAATGCATTCTGTTTTTGATGTTACAGTTTCTGAAAAACCTTCAACAAGAAAAACTGTAACGCCAACAAAAACAACTCGTCAAACAATTTCAAAGGAATCACAAGGTGAAAGAGGTGTTAGAGGCACTTCTGGTGATATAGGTGAACAAGGATTTCCTGGTGCACTCGGTGAAAGAGGTGAACGTGGATCATCTGGCCCAAAAGGTGACAAAGGTCCACAGGGTCTTGCTGGTGACAAAGGTCCACCGGGTGATAAAGGGCCAGAAGGTGACAAAGGAATTACTGGTGATAAAGGTGACAAAGGAGAAAAAGGTCCAGCTGGTATAACTGGAGAAGAAGGTGACAAAGGTTCTACGG
>DRGT01000155.1 GCA_011055585.1 Candidatus Nitrosopumilus sp.
GATTTATGTATTTGTATAAAATTTACAAGTACTTTACCTTGATTTTTTCAATTACCCGTTCGTGCTCAGGGCCCTGTCTTCGAGCATAGCGCTCCATTGCTCCCAATGGAACACCACCAAGAGAACGAGCAAGCATATTGAAGATGTATTTTTGAACACCCAATCCACCAGTCTTAATCATGAATTTCTTAATTCCATACTTGAAGTTGTGATGCCAAGTTTTGTACATCACGCCCAATTGAGCTGGTGACATCTCAGTTCCAATATGGAAGAAGTCAGATTTTTCAAGCAAACCAATTGGGACAAAGGTCAGAGGAGTAACAGTGAACATTGAATCTGGTTGTTCTCTTTCTAGTTCATTGATAACTCTAATTGTTTCCCATGAATCTTCAGGTGTCTCGTCATTATCAAGACCCATAATCAAGGTAAATGCTGGAATCCAATAATATTCATTGAAAGTTTTTACTGCTTCTTTTATGACCCAATGCCATTCTTCAGGTTTGTATGGTGCAAGTTTTCTATCAGCATATTTTTCAATTAATCTTAAACTACCTGTTTCAAGTCCACATTGAATTCCAGTCAGGTTTCCTGGACCAGATTTGATTATTTTTGAAATGTTTGGAATGAGTTTTTCATCTGCAATTGCACCTGCCAAGGTTCCATGAGTTGGATTTGTGTGCTTAATGCCTGCAGACATAATTTCAGTAAATAATTCTTCTAAAGCTTCTCTATTTGGTTCCATTCCTTTACTTGTTCTTGGGTTCATTCCATAAACAAAAATATCATCGCTGTGTATCCAAGCGGTTCTAATTCCACCTTTCTTAATATTAACTTCAATTTCTTTTTTGACTTTTTCTGGCGGATAGTATCTTAATGCTCTCAGCGTAACATCACAAAACTTACAACCACGCCCACAACCTCGCATTACTTCAACCATTCCATGCAAACTTGGTTCAACAATTTCTGGAATGTCATCAATGTCTGGTCTATCCCAAAAGTTTACAAATCTTCCATGATGTTTTCTTCCGTTTCTTTCAAATTCTTTAATGTTAACTTTAAAGTCACTTCTTTTTCTGAAAGGATCCATATTTTCAAAGTCACCATTTATCAAATAGTTGAAGAATCTACCCGTATGTCCATCTATTTCAGGTGCAATTCCTCCCAATTCTCCTTCTAAAAGTGCATAGAGACCATATTCTTCAATTTTTTCTGGATCATAGTTGTATTGCCAGGTTCCAGAACCTCCTACGATTACCTTTGCCTTGCTTGCAGTCTTTTTCTTTGCAGCATTGATTCTCATGTGTAGTTCTTTGCAGTAAAACTCATCATAGGAGATTTGTTTTCGTCCATAAGTGAAAGTCATGGTAACTGGACCCATGCCAAGTGGGTCCATTTCATGTGTCCCAATAACTTGGGTTTCAGGACCAATGAATTCTTCAATATGATCAGGATGTGCGACTACAACATCTTCTCGTTTAAAGCCATCACGTAGTAAACCAGCTTCAACCTTCCTTAGGCCATATGGAGCATATTTTGCAACACCGTTAACATGCTCAGTGTAATTACAAATAAAATCAAAAAGAATTTTCGGAGTAACTTGATTTTTTAAAAGTTTGTACCAAATACTACTGTGTTTTCTATTTGGATCAAGAGCTGGTGCACAGCCAAAGAATGTAGCTAAAGACAGTTTTCTATATGGAGACATAAGTGTCCTATCTGCTGTTAAAACGATTTTTGGATGACCCATTTTCCCTTGAACGGTTTTGAAGAGTGATTTATTTTAAACCTTGCTGGCTTGAACCTAGTAATTTTCTAAAACTCCAGCCTTAGTTCGAAAATTGTGCCCAAATTCTTTGTTAGATAACAAATGATCTCCTTCAAATACTGTTCCATCGCGACACACCAAATCTTCACCTATACAACAACTTCCACAAATTCCTACTCCGCATTTCATCATTCTTTCAAGACTTGCCTGGACAAAAATTCCTTTACTGTTAGACATCTGAACAGTTTTGTACATCATTATTTCTGGGCCACAAGTATACACAGCATCAAATTTTGTTTCACTAGTAATTTTTTCAACTAGGTCAGTTACGAGTCCTTTTTCCCCGTAAGAACCATCTTCTGTTGCCACAATAACTTTGTGTGAATTTTTTTCTAAAAGTCTATTTGCAAAGTCCTCAAAGAAAACCTCTTGTTTTGTTTTTGCGCCAATGAGAACTGTAATGTCGTCTGAGGGTTTTACGAAAGTAATTAATCTCATCAATGGAACAAGTCCAGTACCACCCCCTACAAGTAATAATTTTCCTTCTTTGATATCAAATGAATTTCCATAAGGTCCTCTAACCCCAATGTTTTGACCAACACTTACATTGTAAAGACCTGTTGAAGCCTCACCTAATTTTCTAATTGTAAATGCTGCTTTACCTTGCTCTTCTGAAATCATAACACTCATCGGTAATTCGTTTATTCCAGGAACCCAAACCATTGCAAATTGTCCTGGCAAAATATTTGGCATGACCTCGTCAGAAAAGATCAAAGTTCTAACTGTAGGTGTTTCATCAATTACTTTTTCTATTTTACAAATTGTTGGATGATTATGATTTCTTTGCACGACCAATCATATCCTCAATTTTTGAAAATCCTTTTTTCTCCATGTATTTACTAATTCCATTGTTTATTTCATCGAAAACCTGAATCCAGTTCTCGCCAACTGCACTACCAATTTGAACAGCAGAAGATCCCGCAAGAATAAATTCAACTGCATCTTCCCAGGTAGATATTCCGCCGCAACCAATAATTGGAATATTAAATTTGGATGAAATTTCGTAAACGCATCTAACAGCAATAGGCTTTATTGGAGTTCCCGATAATCCACCAATTTTGTTGCTAAGAATTGGTCGTTCCGTTTCAACATCAATCGCCATTGCTCGAAGTGTGTTAATTGCAGTAATTCCATCTGCTCCAGCTTCAACTGCTGCACTTACAGTTTCCAAGTAATCTGTTGTACCTAAACCAACTTTTGCAAAAACAGGCGCCCGTGTTTCAGCTTTGACTGTTTTTACAATTTTACCTACTAGCTCAGTGTCATCTCCTACCTCCAATCCAACCTTGGCTACGTGTGGACAAGACAAATTCAATTCAAAAGCGGCAACTTTACAATTCTCAAACTGTTTAATCATAAATTCAAAATCATCCTCAATTGAACCAACTAGACTTACAATTATTGGAACATCTTTGTTTGGCTCTATCATTTTTGCAAAGTTTTCAGCTCCTGGGTTTGATAATCCAACTGCGTTTAGCCAGCCACCACCTTTTACACTAAAGATTGTAGGATTTGCATATCCATCCCATGGTTCTTTACTAAGAGATTTTGTTACAACTGCTCCAGCACCTGCCTTGTAAATTCGATTAAAAACATCTAGTGAAATACCTAAAATTCCAGAAGCAAGTATTGTGGGCCTTTCAAGACTAAGGGAACCAATTTTTGTAGAGATGTTTACTGCCACTCTCAAACCTAAACTAACTTTCGAATATAACAGTTAGTTCTCATCTGCTGTTGGTACGTTTTTTAATGGAGTCAAATGAAGTCATCTGGTCATGTATTCTGTAATTTTAACGGAGTTAGGGGTTGGAGTCTTTGAAGACCAAAAATGTTTGAAAGCTTTTTCGTTTTCAGATCCTGTAAGTGATTACATTTCAATAAAAGATGGTAAAGCGAAAGTTTCAGAGCTTGTTGATTATCTTTCAGAAATTGCAACAGTGATAGAAACAAACAATAATTCTCTTTATGGCATTTTAAAACGAAATTCAATCGATGTGCAATTAATGAGCAATGAGGATATGGAAAAAATTCAAACCTCAAAACCAAAATTTTTGATTGAAGCAGGTTTTGCAAAAGATCCTTCTGATGCAATGACAAAATTGCGTGATTTTGCTATGCAGCTTTCCTCCTCAAAGGTTGCTGAGGTCTCAGAAAGTCCAGACCTTCACATTATACAATCAATCAATTCATTAGATGAAATAGATCGTATCATAAACGGAATAAGTTCTAGACTAAGAGAGTGGTATGGATTACATTTTCCAGAACTAGATAATGTGATTGATAGCATCTTAGGTTATTCACAGATTGTTCTTGTAGGAAAAAGAGAAAATCTCTCAGAAAAAGTGTATGAAGATGCTGGTTTTCCAGACTCTAAAGTAGAAATGCTTTCAGTTATTGCAAAGAAGAGTAGAGGAGGAGACATTTCTCCAGAAAATTTGGTAATAGTGCAGTCATTAGCAAAACAAATTCTTGAACTAAATGAGCTTAGAAAAAAATTAGAAGAGCACGTTCAAACCCAAATGACTCAAGTTGCTCCAAATCTATCAGCAATTCTTGGAACAGCAGTTGGTGCTAGAATTTTAGCAAGAGCTGGAAGCATGAAAAGACTCGCTAGAATGCC
>DRGT01000156.1 GCA_011055585.1 Candidatus Nitrosopumilus sp.
CATTCCTTCTGGAATGTTAATTCAAGAATCCGTAAGAAAAAGTGTTGTTGCATGTGTAAGTGATTTTGCAGCAAAGGGAGTAAAACCAAGTTATGGAATGGTTTCATTAACTATTCCAAGAAAATTTTCTCAAAAAAAAATTAAAGATCTTGCAAGTGGATTAGCTAAAGCAGCAAAAGAATTTCAAATTAAAATTTTAGGTGGAGATACTAATGAAGGAAAAGAATTAGTAATTCAAGTTTCGATTTTTGGAATTAAAAAAAAAATTGTACAAAGAAAAGGAGCCAAAGTCAATGATGTATTAATTACAACTGGACCTTTTGGTTATCAGTTGGCTGGATTAAAAATTATTCTAAAAAAGAAAAAGGCATCAAAGAAATTTCGTACCAAAGTAAAAAATGCGTTGTTTAGGCCTACTCCTAGATTGAGATTTGGTCTTAGAAATAGCAAATATTTTTCCTCTTCAATGGATTCAAGTGATGGATTATCTACAACCCTTCATGAAATGGCAACACAGAGTAAAAAGAGATTTGTAATCACTAAAATTCCTGCTAATCAAGATTTATTTGAATTTGCAAATTTGAATAAAATCAGTCCGTTAGAGTTAATTTTTCATGGTGGAGAAGAATATGAAATCGTAGCCACAGTACCTCCCAAATATCTACCCCAAGTAAAAAAAAATGCAAGGTCTCAAAATATCTCTCTTTTTGTGATAGGTATAGTGACCAAAGGGAGAGGAGTTGTTTATTCACATGATGAAAAAATTATGAAGATCAAAAATAAAGGCTGGCTACATTTTCAAAGTTAATGTTTTTTAAACCCTTCAAGGTGTGGGAAGACATTGTCTGACAAAGAAGCAAAGTTAGAAGAAATCAAAACAGAGGCTGAAAAAATTAAGAAAGAAATGGAGGCCAAATTAAAAGAGGGACCAATTACTGAGAAAACATTAGAAGCTAAAGCCGAATCACCAACTAAAAAAGAATCCAAAGATGATGTAAAAGAAAAATGGGGAATTGCACATATCTATAGTAGTTATAATAATACAATTATTCACATTACTGATCTAACTGGAGCAGAAACAGTTGCCATAAGTTCTGGTGGAATTCATGTTACTGCTGACAGATACGAGTCATCACCTTTTGCTGCAATGAAAGCTGCAAACGCTGTAGTTGAAATTGCAATAACTAAAGGATTTACTGCATTACACATCAGAGTGCGAGCAGTAGGTGGAGTTGGTTCTAGAGTTCCTGGACCAGGAGCACAAGCATCCATTCGAGCCCTAGCTAGAGGGGGTTTTAGAATTGGAAGAATAGATGATGTTACTCCAATTCCACATGACACAACCCGAAAGAAAGGCGGAAAAAGAGGAAGAAGAGTCTAATCTTCTTCAGTTATTTTCAATTTTACACTACATTCTTTAGATGCAAAAAAGTCTGACATAAAATTTGTAAATTTTTCATTTTGTTTGCGTCCTTTTGCTTTTTTTATCATATCTGAAAATTCCGCATCTATTTTTAAATGAAGGTTTGGTGTTATCCATAATTTAAAAAAAGTCCATCCAAATCTAGACACTGGTTTACCAAACTTAAATCCATTCTCAGTTTCACATAGTTTTTGTAGATCTTCTAAGGCATTTGTAACAAATTCAATGTCTTTATCATAATTAGTTGTACTAACTTCAAAAATTATATTCATCGATTCCCATCATTTGGAAGATTGTCTTCATTTTTTGATGATTTTTCACTAAATTTTTCTGACAGTGAAATGAATTTTCCATCTTGTTCAACATTGATTGTAGTCTTTACATGAACATTGAGTCCTACTACTCTAAATAATGCCAATAGCTTGCCACCATCTAGTTTTTCGTCAATTTCCCCAGAAGAAATGAGCTCAGCTAGTTTTTGTATCACGATTTTTGTTTCATTAGGATATTGTGACTCTGCATTTTGTAGTACCTCTAAACCTCTATAACCTAGATTTTTTAGGACTAGGTCACGAGGAATAGGTTTTTTTTGTTCCGAAGATTGCTCTTTTTTTTGTTTAAGTGATATGTTTTTTTGCATTTCTGCTAAACGTTTTTTCTTCAACTGCTCTAGTTCGTTATCTTCTTCAATCATCCCTTAATTACACCAATTGGTACTAACTTTGCAACTTTGGTCGCAATTTTTAATTCGTGTGAAACGTTCACAATGGAATCTACATCCTTGTAAGCTTGAGGGGTTTCTTCAACTATTCCATCTCGAGTTAATGCTTTCACTACAATTCCTTTATCTGAAAGGTATTTTCTAACTTGTGATTCAGTATAGTTACGTCTTGCCTTTGATCTAGACATTGTTCTGCCAGCGCCGTGTGCAGTTGAACCAAATGTAAGATTCATAGAATTAGGTTGTCCCAATAAAACCCAACTAGCAGTACCCATAGAACCAGGAATGAAAATTGGTTGTCCCAAATCCCTGTACTTTGATGGAACTTCATCTCGATTTGCTGGAAAAGCCCTTGTTGCTCCTTTTCTATGAACTACTACTGATCTTAATTTCCCATCTACATTATGTTTTTCTACTTTGGCAATATTGTGAGCAACATCATAAACTAGATTCATTTCTAAATCGGATTCAGATTGTTTGAAAACTCGTTCAAAGGATTTCCTAGTCCAATGAGTAATCATTTGTCTGTTACTCCATGCAAAATTCAGTGCAGCAAACATTGCTTTCCTATATGATTCACCTTCCTCAGAACTATTTGGAACACAAGCCAGTTCTCTATCTGGAAGAGAAATATCATATTTTTTTAAGGCTTGTTCAGAGACTCGTAAATAATCACTGCATACCTGATGACCAAATCCTCTAGAACCACAGTGAGTAAGAATTGTTACTTGGTCTTTTTCTAATCCCATCCTTTTTGCAGCTTCTTCATCATGAATTTCTGCTACCTTTTGGATTTCAAGAAAATGATTTCCCGAACCTAAACTGCCAAGCTGTGGAGCTCCCCTTTTCTTTGCTCTATCGGAGACCTTATCTGGATCTGCATTAGCGATGTTTCCATTTTCTTCACAAACTTCTGCATCTTCTTTATTTCCATATCCATTATTTATTGCCCATCCAACTCCTTTAACTAAAACTTCATCAAGTTGAGATTGATTCAATTTTATTGCGCCTTTTGAGCCAACGCCAGAAGGAACTGAATTAAAGAGATCCGTAACTAAATCCTTAAGCTTTGGTCTTACTTCATTTTCTTTTAAACCAGTTCTCAAAAGTCTTACACCACAATTAATGTCGTATCCTACTCCACCAGGACTAATCATTCCCTCTTCAGCATCCATTGCAGCTACACCACCAACAGGAAATCCATAACCCTCATGACCGTCAGGTAGTACTACAGAACTTCCTACAATTCCAGGAATAGTAGAGACATTGATGGCCTGACGAATAGTTCTATCTAACATCATTTTTTCTAAGAGATTCTCGTTTGCGTAAATTGTTACAGGCACTCTCATTCCTTGACTAGAATCTGGTTCAATTTTGTACGTTAATTGTCCAGTTTTTTTAGGAATTAATAATGACATAGAGACCGCTAAATGGTCAACTCTACACAATTTAAATCATAAGTAGATTCTTGGTTTTTGAAAAATTTTGATTAGATTGTTTATCTTATACTTCTATGATACCTTGATTAATCAAAAATTTGATTGCATTGATAAATTCATCCTCAGTAACATTACCTTGTCCATACCATAAAGCGATATTTTTTATCCAATCAGGAATTATTGAAGGAACTGCACCATTAGAAATTATTTGTGGTTCAACAATTGTATCTTGTTCTGATTCGATTTCTATTTTAGTTTCTATTTCAGTTTCTGTTTCAGTCGAAGTGGTTTCATCTTCTACCAGTTCGGATGATTTTTGTATTGTAGTGGAAGGTGGTGGTTTGGATTCGCTGGATTTAATTATTGTAAAGGAAGCGCTCCCAGAATAGGAACCTAATTCGGTTATAACTTTAATCTCATAATTTCCTAGTACTGGCTTTCCATTTTGATTTATTTTATCCTCATCTAACATGCCAGCAATGTGTGAACCCCACAAGTCATTATCTCGGGGTGTTATCAAAATTTCCTTCTCGCTAAGAATTTTTCCAGTACTTGATTGTATTAATTGCATAAAATAATGACCAGTTGCTGCTGGATTATAATTAATTACTTCAACGCTTGCACGCATTAACCTGTTTGTTGAATCCAAATCGATAATAGGATCGCCAACTATAGACACTAAAATTCTGGTGGGTTCTTCAGCTGCATCTACATATGGA
Source organism: Candidatus Nitrosopumilus sp. (assembly GCA_011055585.1). Next base: position 4,303 of record DRGT01000156.1, read on the forward strand.
ACTGATGTAAATCCAAAAATTACAATTAGAGCTAATACATTAATCGATACCAATGTCCCCTTGCTAATGCCCAATGGCTAAATTGCACTATTCAATTATTTAATTATTTTCTATAGTAATACCATCACACTGAAAAAAATCAGGCACGATTATACGAGGTTTGCAAATATAGTTAATTTTAGGAATCTAGAGTAGATTTATTTTCGATACAAAATGAGAATACTTGTTGTCAATATTACCAATAGATAGTGGTCGTTATGGTACCAAAGAAATGATAGCTATTTTCATAGAACAAAAAAAAATTGATTATCAGTTAGAAATTGAAGGAGCTGCGGCAATCTCGCAAAGTGAGATTGGAATGGTTCCTAAATCTGTGGCAAAAAATATCAATTTAATTGCAAAATCAGGCAAAATCACTGCCAAGAGAATAAAACAGCTTGAAGCAAAAAGTGATCACGATACAGCTGCTCTGGTAGAAGCATTGAGTGAAAAGTGTAAACCTGATGCAAGACCTTGGATACATTATGGATTGACCAGCAATGATTTAGTTGATACGAGTACTTCGATGCAAATGAAAGACACATTATCAATAATTCAACCAAAGGTTGGAAAACTTGCTATTATTTTAGCTAAAAATGCTGTAAGGTACAAGGATTTTCCAGCAGTTGGACGAACCCATGGTCAGCATGCAAGCATTATTTCATTTGGCTTAAAGTTTGCAAATTGGGCTGCAGAAATGTCAAAGCATGTTGAAAGAATAGAAGAAATAAAAAAAAGAATTTTGATATGTAAAACTTTGGGAGTGGTAGGTACTGGTTCATTGATGGGTTCTAAAGCACTCGAAGTTCAAAACCGCGTTGCTAAAAAACTTGGATTGTATCCTGCTGAAGTAGCAACACAAATTATTCCAAGAGAAAGATATGCTGAATACGTGTTTCAGTTGGCATTAATTGGTTCTACTCTTGAAAAAATTGCAATTGAAATTCGAAATCTTCAAAGAACAGAAATTGATGAAGTTTCAGAACACTTTAAAAAAGGTCAGATGGGAAGTAGCGCGGTTCCAGTAAAAAGAAATCCTATAAAGAGTGAAAGAATTAGTTCCTTATCGAAATTATTGCGTAGTCAAGTCCATACTTCATTTGAAAATATTCCCCATTGGCATGAACGTGATCTTTCTAATTCAGCTAATGAGAGATTTACAATTCCGATGTGTTCTATATTGTTAGATGAAATGGTAGAAACTATGATCAAAATCATTCAAAACCTTCACATAAACACAAAGAAAATAAAACAAAATCTGTATATAACTAAAGGTCAAATTTTTTCAGAGTTTCTTCTACATGCGCTAATAAAAAAAGGAGTTCCAAGATTCAAAGCCTACAGAGATGTTCAAAGATTAGCTTTTGAAGCTCAAGACAAAGACATAGAATACATTGATGCAGTTAGAAAAGATAAAAAAATGTCTTCAAACTTGACAGAAAAAGAAATTAAATCAATATTTACTCCTGAAAATCACCTTGGCGCTTCGTCTAAAATCATTACAAATGTGATGAAATCTGTTCAAAAAAATAATTCAAAATTTATTTAGATTTGATTAGTGCTTTGTGTATTAAAGAGCCATATTGTAAGGCCTTTTTTCTTTGAATTACAGAGATTTCGGGTACGCCTTTTACTTTAGCAACGTCTCTAATGATGTGTTTACGAAGTAAATCGTCTTCATTTTGAATTTTATACTGAACTGGTATTTTTTTGGCAAATTGTATGAAATCATCATTTAGGAACGGTTGTACTATTTTTACATTAAATTCTGAACAAATTTCATTTATAGCCTCCATCATCTTGATTTCATTTTCAAGTTTGGATTCCATCAATTCCATTACTTTTTTTTCACCTTCTTTTATCGCCTCTCTATAAGCATTATAACCACAAAAAAGCTCATCAATCCCATTAGCAGTAACCACTGTATCAATTTTCAAATCCTTTGCTAGATTTGCAACATAATAAAACGCAATACCGTTTTCATTCCAAGATAAATTATCATTTTTAATATTGTTAATGATTTTAGATGAAACGACATCAAAACTTTGTTTATTAATTTCAAAAATATGGTGAGGTAGTTTTAAAAATTCATTTACTTTTTTTGAAAATATAATATCGTGAGAAGATTCAAAACCAATAGTGAGTAAGGTAACTTGAAAGCCTTGATCTGTACACATTTTTGCCAAAAGAGAACTGTCTACTCCACCAGAAAATGCAACTCCAATTTTCTTTGGTAGTTTTGAATCTATGATGGTTTTTTCTAATTTGTCAATAAGGTCTTGAATCATTTTTTCCATGAATACCAATGAAATAATAGGAATACAAAGTGGTTACGGTTATCTATTAATTGAACATCACTCTCTGTTTGCTCATGGGTTTAACACAGTTACCACTAGAAACCATTGAAAAGGAACTCAAAGAGATGCCTGGATGGGCAATAGTTGAGGGAAAATTACACAAGGAATTTCAATTTGATGATTTTAATCAAGCATTTGGTTTTATGACAAGAGCAGCAATGCATATTGAAAAAATGAATCACCATCCAGAGTGGTTTAATGTGTACAACAAACTTTCCGTAGATCTGACAACTCATGATGCGGGTGGAATAACAGAAAACGACATTAAACTTGGAAAAATTCTAAATTCTTTACTATAGGAAACCACGTTTTATATACAGAATCAAGGCAGGTTTTTCAAATGGTTTCTAATCCAGCACTTTTAGATTCAGATTTTAGATATATTGACAAAAATGGTAAGATGCTAAAAACTAGGACGGAGCTTTCAATCTCCCAAATGCTTTCATTTTTGGGTTTAAGCTATGAATACCAACAAAAAATATCTTTACCAAATGGGAAAACAGTAACTGTTGATTTTAAAACTGAGCGGGGATTAATTGAAGTAATTGATAGTGAAAGCGACATAGCTAAATACAAAGAAATCAAGGAACTCTTGCCAGAAACCAAAATTATGGCAATAGGTCATCCAAAGTATGCAGCAAAAATTAAGGAACTCAGTGAAGTTGTTTTTTACGACAAAGATCCACAAACAGGTTCAATTTTCATGGAAGATCCTTCATTTTCTTTTGATTACGCGCATATTTTGCCGTTGGTAGAAAAATGTTCTATCCTTCATGGCCATACATCGACAGTAATGGTTGAGTTAGTAGGTCAAATGACAAATAATTTGTTACTTGATTTTGCTGATGCAAAAAGAATTATCAAAGATTCAATTGCAGTTTTAGATCATAAATTTTTCATTAACAGAAAATATCTAAAACAAGAAGACAAGTCCCATTATAAAATTGTATTTGAAGGACCAAAAGGAATGTTTGACTTGCAAGTACCAAAGGACACAACCTACCTTTTAGAAGGCGAAGCTACTGTTGAGAATCTTTCAACAGAACTAATTAAAATTCTCGTACCAAAAATGCCAAAAAACATTGAAGCAGTAGGTGTGTATGTTTATGAAGGTTACAATAAAGGCGCACATATTCTTTCCAAATTGTCTAAAGTTTAGGAAATGGAACCAAAAATTCAAGAGAGGGCTTGGAACCCTGAGCTAGAATTACAAATTCTCAAACAATGGGAAGGTGCTCACCTTTATGATTTCAATCCACAGGAAAATAATTTTACAATAGATACACCACCTCCTTATCCATCAGGACGACCTTGGCACATTGGTGCAGCAGCTCACTATGCACAAATTGATATGATAGCTAGGACTGCCCGTATGGCAGGAAAAAATGTTTATTTTCCAATTGGAATTGATCGAAATGGCTTACCTGTAGAACTTTACACTGAAAAAAAACACGGAATTAGAATGCGAGAAGTTGAACGTGAAAAATTTTTAGAACTCTGTAAAGAGGCACTAGATGATCTCGAAGCCGAAATGATTCAGATCATGAAATCATTAGGAATTAGTGGAGATTTTGATAATTACTATAGAACAGATTCAGAAGAATACAGAAGCTTAACTCAGGCAACCTTTATCGAATTATGGAAAAAGGGACTAGTATATCTTGCAAATAGACCAAATAATTACGATTGGGTTTCAGGAACAACGATTGCAGATGCCGAAATTACCTACCTAGATCTTAATACAAAACTTGTTTACATGAAATTTAGTGTAAAGGATTCCCAAGAATTCATAATTATTGCAAGCACACGACCTGAACTGCTTTGTGCATGTAAGACAATTATTGTTAATCCTGAAGATCAGAGATACTCCAAATTAGTTGGAAAAAAAGTAATTGTTCCAATCTCTAATCAAGAGATAGAAATTAAAACACATCACTCTGCAAAACAAGAATTTGGTTCTGGAGCTGTAATGGTTTGTAGTTATGGTGACCAAAACGATGTTGCATTGTTTAGGGAATTGAAATTAGAAGAAGTAATTGCAATTGGTCTTGATGGTAGGATGACAGAAGTTGCTGGTAACTATGCAGGACTCAAACCAAAACAAGCTAGAGCAAAGATTATTGAAGATTTGGAAAATGGGGGATTTGTTGAAAAAATTGAAGAGGTTGCACATCGTACACCTGTTTCAGAAAGAAGTAAGAATCCTGTAGAAATTATTCCAATGGAAGAGTATTACCTAAAACAAATGGATGTAATTCCGAAAATGCAAGAGTTAGGTTCAAAAATTAAATTCTATCCTGAAATGCACAAACAAATTCTAATGAATTGGATAGAATCAATTAATATTGACTGGCCAATTTCGCGAAGAAGATTTTATGGAACTGAAATTCCAATTTGGTATTGTAAAAAATGTTCTGAAGCACACTTGCCAGAACCTGGAAAATATTATCAACCTTGGAAAGACAAGTGTCCATTTAGTAAATGTACTAAATGTGGTGCATCAGAGTTTGTTGGTGAAGAAAGAACATTTGATACGTGGATGGATTCTAGTATTTCTCCACTATTTGTAACAAAATATACTAAAGACCAAGAGTTTTTCAAAAAAACTTATCCCACTACATTAAGACCACAAGCAAAAGACATTGTTAGAACATGGCTCTACTATACTCTTCTTAGATGTGAACAGCTTACAGGAGAAAAACCCTGGTCTGAAGCTTGGATTATGGGATATGGGCTAGATGAAAAAGGAATGAAGATGAGCAAAAGCAAGGGAAATGCCTTGGATCCCCTTCCAATCATTCAAAAATTAGGTGCAGATACTTTCAGGTTCTGGAGTGCTAGTGAAATTAATCATGGTTATGATTTTAGATGTTCTGAACTAAAAATCGAGGCAACAAAAAAGTTTCTAAGCAAACTATGGAATGTTTCTCGTTTTCTTTCGAGTTTTCCAGTAATAGAGTCAGGGAATCAAAACAAAACAGACCAATGGATATTATCTGAACTTCAAAAACTGGTTTCTGAATGTAAAAAGGGTTTTGATGAATACAACTTTTTTGTTCCTGCTGTAGCAATTAGAGAGTTTACTTGGAATCTTTTTGCAGCTCACTATATTGAAATGGTCAAGGCTAGAGCCTATGGAATTGGTTTTTCTGAAGAGGAAAAAAATGGAGCAATATCCACATTACACAAAACATTGTCAACTATTTTGAAATTATTAGCCCCAATTACTCCGTTTATCTCTGACCATCTTTGGCAAACTTTGTATTCAAAAAACAGTATACATAAAGAAAGTCAAGTAAAACAAGAGCAGGTTGAAGACATGGGGAAATTTACCAAAGAACTTGTAGAATTTAATTCCAAAGTGTGGAATGAAAAGAAGGACAAGAATTTATCATTAAAAGATTCAATTTCAATTTCTATTCCTGAAAATTTAGATTTGTTTAAAAAAGATCTCAAAGCCATGCACAATATTCATGACTAAATTTTTTGTAAGAAAAATCTAATTTAGATTTGCATTATTCCTTCAGTGATTAAAAATTGAATACCTGAAACAAAATCAGAATCTCCAATTCTTCCTTCTGCCCACCAACCAGCATTGTTTTTAATCCATGCGGGAATTGGTTGTGAACTACCACTACCAGATTCTGTTGGTGGTATAGTCATGATATCTTCAGTTATTAAAAATTGAATACCTGAAACAAAATCAGAATCTCCAATTCTTCCTTCTGCCCACCAACCAGCATTGTTTTTAATCCATGCGGGAATTTCAATTTCTTCTGGTTCAGGTTCTGGTTGTAAAATTAATTCTTCTAATTCAACTTCTAAGGCATCTGTTCCAATTATTTCGATCAGAGTATCACCTAGAAAAAATGGAATTAGAATAGTTCTTCTATCTGCTCCATTTGTTATCTCTAAGTATTCTGTTTCAAATCCCTCAACAATTACAAAAAAGATATCATCCTGTTGTTCAAATTTTGCATCTAAAAGCTCTCTTGGGAAAGAAATTTCCAAAATTCCATCTTCTGTAGAATTAATTTCTACGATTAATTCAATAAAATCAGGATCAAGCAGAATGTTTGAGACAGTCCCACCTACAACATCAAACTCTACTTGGTAGTTCTCCACAGTCATAGTTTCAGCTGCAGCAGTGGGAATTACAACTGCAAATAATGATAACGTCAGAAGAACAAATGCTAAAGATTTCTTTGCCTCCAATTCTTCAAAACTCATTTTTATTATTAAAAAG
>DRGT01000157.1 GCA_011055585.1 Candidatus Nitrosopumilus sp.
GAAAAAAGTGATGAAAAATCCAAAGTCTGTAACTATGAAAAATGGCAGGCCTGCAACAAAAGGCATCTGTCCTACCTGTGGGACAAAGATGTATAGGATAGGAAAAGGCTGACTTTTTTCAAATCTCACAGTAATTTAACGACCTAATTTGCTAGAAAAAGTTGGAATTTATTTCTAATTCAGAATGATTTAGTGAAATTGTAATCCCTATTTAGGAACTGAACAATTTGGTAAATCCCCTGACGTCAAGTAAAAAAATATCTAAATTAGTTCAACGCCAGGTAAGGGAACCTAACGCAACCGTTCGAAGCCGCACCTTTATTGAAGCTTATTGAAGAAGAATCATTCTAGAAATTTGGAATTTTCAAAAATCCTTTGGATAGTGATTATTTTTTTTTAGCCAGTCATTTTGTGGTAAGGTATATCGCCACAAGATATCTCCCCTTTCCTTTTGACCAAATTCCCAGGGAGCAATTATTACTATATCGTTTTCTCGAATCCATACACGTCGTTTCAATTTTCCTCGAATTCTTCCTCTTCGGGTTATTCCGTCAGTACACTTTACCAAAATGTTTTCCCCTCCAAGCAGTTTTAGCACTCTACCAAAAATTTCACCTTCTTCAGGTAAACGGATTTTTTTTAATTCCTTTTCACTTTTGACTTGACGTTTACCCATGCACAAACTTCGTATGAGGTGTATATAATTGACGAATCCAAATTTAGAGTAAAAAATTAATGGATCGGGTGGGATTCGTGATATTATGGTTCATTTTTACGGTCCAGAATACATGTAATTATTTTTCAGGTTGTAATTGATTGTCCGGCTTTGTTTGGATATTGTATAATTATATTATATTTTGAACGCGTCCTATTTTTCCATTGTCCAACTCAACTTTAATTCCATGAGGATGAAAATTACTCGAAGTAAGAATTCTCTTAACTATACCTTCAGTCAAATTTCCTGTACGTTGATCTTGTTTTTGTACTACTTGTACCATTGCTCCAATTTTTATTTTATTCCTTGAAGGTACAGCACTCAATGATATTTGGTGATGATGATGGATTCTAAATCTTTGTTTTAATAAAACTGCGGAGTTTTGAGAGTTACGCTAAACAATTTACTAATTTTGTTTATGATTTTGGAAACATTCTTTGCAATAAACAGGTCTATCTTCTTTTGGCTTGAATGGTATTTGACATTCATTTCCACAGTCACCACAGGTTGCGTTAAACATTTCTCTTGGTCTGTTATCTCTTGAACCACTACTAAACCTGGAACCTCTGTCATTTCTACCATAACTAGATCCTCTGCCATATCTAGAGTCACCACTACGTTGTGGGGGTTTATGATTTTGGAAACATTCTCTACAATATACAGGTCTATCGTCTTTTGGCTTGAATGGTATTTGACATTCATTTCCACAGTCACCACAGGTTGCGGTAAACATTTCTCTTTCTCTATCAAATGGCATGTTTTTCAAAATTTGATGAAAACGTGTTATAATTAAACTATTGTAAAATTGTTTTAAATCAAAATAAACGCGAGATAATAATCCTAAGGCAACCGTTCAACGCCGCACCTGCAGATGAATTCATCGACAGAGTAAAAATGGCATCCCTTTTTTATGTATAAAATTAGATGGTATGATTAGAACTACCTGCTGTTTGTGTGCCAGTTAGAAATTTTAACACGTAACAAGAAAATCAGAATATGACTGATCTTTATCGATTGTTGCCTGAAGAAATGGAAGATTTGATTAAAAAATTAGATTATGAAAAATATCGGGCAGAACAAATTTTGCATTATTTGTACAAAGAGTTTCCAAAAAGTATTGAGGATATGCTCCTGTTGCCTAAAGCGATGAGGGAGAAATTGATTTCAGAGGGCTACAGTATAGGTTCTGCAAATGAGATTCACAGAGTTCAAAGTGAGGATGGGGACACTACAAAACTTTTGCTGACTTTAGAAGATGGAAAGAGAGTTGAGACTGTTCTTATGAAAAACAGACCAATAAAGCTAAACACACGTACAAGGTTCACTGTTTGTGTTTCAACACAAGTTGGTTGTGCAATAGGATGTACATTTTGTGCAACAGGTCAGATGGGATTTGAGAGAAACATGAAAGCAGAAGAAATAGTAACACAGGTAATGCATTTTGCAAATTTTTTAAAAGAAAGAGGGGAACATGTTACCAACCTTGTCTTTATGGGAATGGGAGAACCACTTGCAAACTATGAAGAGACTATTAGGGCAATCAGATTGCTCACAAATCCTCGTGCTTATGGTCTTGGACAAAGACACATCACAGTATCAACAATTGGATTAACAGCTGGAATTGAAAAATTAGCTAGTGAAGATCTACAAATAGGATTAGCGGTATCCCTCCATGCACCAAATGATAAATTACGAAAGCAGTTAGTTCCAACAGCTAGTCCTAATTCAGTTAGTGAAATCATTTCAGCAGGAAGAAAATATTTCAAAAAAACAGGCAGGCGTGTTACATTTGAATATGCATTAATTGACGGGGTAAATGACACTCCAGAGATTGCAAAAGAGATGGCAAGATTACTAGAGGGAAATGGTTCTCATGTTAATTTGATCCCTCTCAATCCAACTGCTGGAGAATTTACACGTCCTACAAAAAAAAGAATTCTAGACTTTGAAAGAATATTATTCCAACATGGAATTAACTGTACTGTAAGGGTTGAAAAGGGAGCTGAGATTGCAGCTGCATGCGGCCAACTTCGAACAGATATACTAAATCAGCAGAAATCTATTGAGAAATTTTAAAATCTCAAAGTGATTTAGCGAAATTAACCATCTGAAGCTATTAGAAAAAACTATAGATTTCACGACCTAATTTGCTAGAAAAACTAACTACTTACTACAACAATTCTATTCAGATTTTGGTTACTTTTTGTTCCTAAAATTCAAGTTATTTGAGGATTTTAAAATTAAAATTAATTGTGATGGAGTTTTTCTAATCCTTGTGCAGCAACTTGAAAAACTCCTTGAAATCCCTTTTTTAGTTCTTCTTCTGCTCCCGGTCTTGGATCAAAAATAGTATCAAATTCTAATTCTGTTTTGTTGTCTTCAAGAACACCTACCTTAATTGTAACTACAGCGCTATTCAAAGGCAATGGCCCATCAATTATTGATATTTTCATTGTCTTTTCATCATCATTAAGATAATCTAATTTTTCAACAATTTTTGATGTACTTCCATCAGGATTCATCGCCGTACATGTCCTTTGAGAACCTACTCCTTGACCATCTAATTCAGTTTTTGTAACCATTGAAATATAATTTTCAACCTTGTCAAAAGTCCTAAGAGTTTCCCAAATTTTATCTGCTGAAGCATTTAGGGTTAATTTTTCTCTAACTTGCATTATTCTAATGTTCAGATTAAAGTATAAAAAGTCATATCTGATTTTTACTGAAATAATTTAGCGAAATTGGAATCTTAGAGTTGGAAATGATTAGTCCTATTTTTGCGAAGGATGTTCCTCTACATACTTGACGATTTTTAGGATATCACCTATGTATTCAGGCTTGTCTCCTTCAACGTGAATATACAATAGATGATTATTTGCCAAAGGAACAGTTACTCGCTTTAATTTCTCGTAATCTACTATGGCAAATCTTCCCCTTCCAATTTTTCCAGAAAGTTTATCACGTTCCCTCCAGTTCTCTAAAGCTCTTTTTAGTGAAACTTTTGTGTCATCCAAGGTTAGCATACTTACTATATCATTGCGACGGGAATTCCAAAGTATTTTTCCTTCACTATCACAGATGCAAGCATACCTGACGTTCTTGTTGGCTTCTAACATCATGCTCACTAGTTTTCCCTCATCATCCAGGTCTTGTGTCATATCCTCTTAGAATAGTGAATTTTCCATTTAAATTTACCTCCTTTTTCCAAAATAATTTAGCGAAATTGGAAAACTATTAGATTGCCACCTGATACAGTTGATTACCAATGAATCTGTAAACAGTCTGACATTTTTCACAAGTTAAAAACTTAGTTGGCAACAACTTCAATTCAACCTTTATTCTATCAATTTCACACTTTGGACAAAATTTACCAGTTGCCATCTAGTTCAAGATCTCATGATTAGATTTAAGATTTCATTTCACACCACTTAGAATTGTAATATCACGAGGAAAAAACAAGTCTGCAAACCAATCAATCGCAACTCTA
>DRGT01000158.1 GCA_011055585.1 Candidatus Nitrosopumilus sp.
AGAAAAAACTCCAGAGGATGCATCTACTACAGAAGAAGTCACCGCCCTCTATAAAGGACAGAAAAAAGTTGTTCAAAATACAAAGAAGTTCTGAGTTTCACGAATTCGGATAAAGACAAATGATTTAATTATAGTCACAAAATTAGAAAATTCTGAAATGTATAGTGGAGAACTCGAGGTCCAGGCAAAGCGAAAAGCAATTGCTGTTTTACAGGATGAGATCAATAGAATTTTAAATGCATCAAGAGAATTAGCCACTTTACCTGAACTTATGGTAAAAAAGGACAAGGCTGGAATCAAAAGTGCATTTGAACATATTTCTACGATTGAAGATGAAGTAGAAGATCTTCGACGTAAGATTACAAAAGAAGTTGCAGAAGTTGGGGGCCTAATAATGAATAGAGAAAACCTTCTCAATACTGCTTACACAATGGATGAAATTGCGGGGTACATTACTGGAATTGCCTTTAAGCTTTCAAATGTAAAACCAATCACTCTTAAAAACTCCGGAATGGATAAAGAACTTACAAAATTAATCGAACTTGTAGTGGATGAGGTTTACAAACTCAATGAAGTTATCAGAAGTTTAAACTCAAATACTGCAAATTCAATAGATCTTGCTCAAGAAACCCAATCTATTGAGAGAGAAATTGACAAAAAATACCGTGAAGCAGAAATAAAAATTCTTAACGAAGTTTCAAATACTAAAGAACTTCTGCTTTTGAAAGATGTAATTGAGGGAATTGAAGAAATGGCGGATAAATGTCAACGTGTTTCAGATTCTTTCATTATGTTAGCATTGAGTCTCTAGCTTGAAAAGTGAATTAATAGAAAATCGTATCATCGTTTGGAATATTGAAGATTCTAAAAAACTCTTTAGCCAAGGTTATTATGGAAAACCAATTGGAATTCCAAAACCTAAACCTGAAGAAATTAACGTTCCATTGATTCTTGATTTAATTGAGGGATTTTACTTGTTTGAAAAGAAAAAGATCACCATTTACAAGACAAAAAACAAAGTGACAAAACAAGAAATGCTAAAAATTTGTAGAAATGAATATCATGATTTTGATGAAAAATATCTTGTTTACAAAAATTTTAGAGATAAAGGATACATTGTAAATCCTGGAATTAAATTTGGTTGTGATTTTGCAATATATCAGAAAGGTCCAGGCATTGACCACGCACCATATTTAGTTCAAGTATACAACAGACGGGATTCTATAGCAACTACAGGAGTAGTACTAGCTGGAAGACTGGCATCAACTGTTAGAAAACAATTCATCTTAGCTATATCAAATGGAAAAGACAAAGTAGATTATTTAGCGTTAGATTGGTGGAAAGCCTAAAGCGACTTTATGTGTTCAGCAATTTTATCAAAAATTTGAAACATTTCTTTTGTTATTCCAAAATCAAAATGGTTTTTCCATTTTCCATGTATGCGTACTTCATTTTCAGTCGGTTCAACAAAGATTGTTGCATCGTTTACAGTTTGTTTTGAAATTAATTTATTTAATGCAGAATCTTGGTTCAAAGCATCAGCAATCTTTCCACCATTCCACCTTACACTTGAAACTTTCTTAAAACGAAAATGTCCTTTTGTAGATAGAACGGTTCTTGCAGTAAAATCCATAGGATTTCCAGTTTTTCTGACTATAAAGTGTGATTGAAATCTATCTTGAGCACCCCACGGAGCTAAATTTGGATCTTGCATTTTCTCAACCCTTTTGAATAATCTGAATTACATCGATGTTACAATTTTTTGGTTCAAGACAACCACGGTTTGTAATCATTCTTGGTGCTTGAGAAAAGTATCTGCTAAAGAAATCTCCTGATTCAATTTTGTCAGTGCCAATCTCTTTTGCCTTAGATTCAACACCGATCTCAGACAATTTATCAGAAAATTTCTGTGGTTCCGTCTTCAAAACAAAAGTTTCAGATTCTGTATCATGCATTACGAATCATAAATTATACCCACAAATAAAGATATCAAGAATTTTGTTTGTAAATATCAATCCAATTAAATAATACATTAGTTTGAAATTTTTGTTATGCTAAAGTTTCAAGGAAAAGTCGCCCTGGTAACGGGAAGTGGGACTGGAATTGGAAAGGCAATTTCTAAAAAATTTGTTGAAAACGGGGCCAGTGTAATTATCCTTGGAAGAAGAAAAGAACCATTAGAAGATGCTGCAATAGCACTTGAGGAAATAATTTCAAAGGTTCAAAGTAACGGATTTGTAAAAATTTTTTCTGGAGTTGATGTTAGTGATGAAGTTGCAGTAAACAAAATGTTTGATTCACTAAAAGAATCAAACACCAATGTCGATATCGTTGTAAATAATGCAGGAGTTTCAGGACCAGTAACATGTTTTGCAAATTCATCATTAGATGAATTCAAAAGTACAGTTGCAATTCATCTTACTGGTACTTTTTGGACTTCGGTACAAGCTTTGCGAGTAATGAAAGAAGGCGCAAAAATTATTACAATTTCTACATTCTTTGCAGAAGAACGTCCATTAGAGCAGCGTCCATATCGTTTTAGAGATCCTTACACTGCTTCTCAAGGTGCAAAAAATAGATTAGCGGAAGCAATGTCCTGGGAACTAACTGATAAAGGAATCATTTCCATCGCAACAAACCCTGGACCTGTGCACTCTGACAGAATTTACAAAACAGTTTATCCAAAAGCAGCATCAGAGTTTATGAGAGTTAGCGGTTTTGAAGACCTAACTCCAGTTGAAGTTGAAGCAGTCAGTAAAGAGATACTTCCATTGTTAGGCGAAGATGAAAATGTGATAAAAGAAGGAATTGCAAAGGCTGCGGAGAATTTAGCCAAAGCAAAAGGAGGGTATGCTCAAAAACATGTTGAAACATTGACAAATCTTCTAGAAAAAATCAAAAGTGTCGCTGAAAAAATTCAAAAAAATACTTCGAGAATGATTGCTGATCAGCAATTTCTATCACAAGCACAAGTTGCTAAAACAGTTCTAACTCTATGTGATGATGAGCAAGCAAAAATTCTAAATGGCAAAGTTGTTCCAGGTGACAGAGTATTTTATCCAGTAAGACCACATATTGCAACAGCGACTCCATCTGTTCATCAGCCAGACTTTAGTTCTAAAGTCGTAGTTTTTGCAATTAATGCTACCGATAAAACAGATGCTGAGCGTGTTGAATTTTTAGCACAAAATATTGAAAAAAATGGTGGCAAAGCGATTTGTTTAATTTCGGATAGTTGTTCAAAAGAGATTCAAGATTCTATTAGTTCAAAATTTCATTCCCATATAATCAACCTAAAGAATCCTGAAGAAATTGACCGATGGATTGAGGCAGCAAAGAGCCAAGGCCAAATAGCTGCTTTCATAAACATTACAGGTAATTTTCCTCAAATTTCAAAACTTGTTGAATTATCAAGAAAGGAATGGGATGACCTAGTTGACAAGTTCATCAATACTCCTGCAACTGTAGTTCAACGTGCACTAAACTATTTTGTTCCAGGTGGAGGAGCGGATCCTAGATTATTCAAAGACAAAATTGGAACTGTTGTGACAATTGGTCCAGACTTGCCTGCTGGAAAAATTACCGGTATTCAGAGAGCATCTATTGAGGTGTTCCGGGGAGCATTAAGACCATTTACAGCAACTGTAAATCAAGAATTAAGTGATGTTCTTAAATCAAAGGTCAGAGCATTTTTAGTTTTACCAGGAACAGTAGACGGTAAAGAACCAAATAACGAAAACATTGTTCAAGCTATAAACTTTTTTGTTTCTGAATATTCTCCATCTTCTGGCACCGTAATATTTTGCGTTGACGAAGATAGGTAAATGAAGAAATTTTCAGATTTGAAAGTAGGAGAAGGGTTTTTTTAGAATACATTTTCAATGGAATCAATAAATAACTTTATTGCAGCAGCTATAATCACTATAGAAACTAGAATTTGTAATCCTTTTTCTTTAATTTCAAGTGACAATCTAGCACCAATCAAACCACCACCAAATGCCCCAATTGCCAACAAAAGTGCCTGATAATAATCCGGATGTCCTAGTATGCTGTGAGTAACCAATCCAGAAAATGATGCAAAAAGCAAAATCAATTGAGAGGTAGGTGCTGCATTTTTCATTCCCATTCGCATTACAACTACCATTAATGGAACAAAGATTATTCCGCCGCCAATACCGAAAAAGCTAGATATGATGCCAGCAAAAAAGCTAGCAGCAATAGCTAAAACCATAACTTGTTTTGATGTGTTTATTTGTCTGGATTCGATTTTCCTCCTCAAAAAAATGTAAGCCGCAGATGAAATTAGTACAAGCCCAAATAGAATTTTGAATATCATTGGAGTCACATCTGCTGAAATATATGCGCCAAGTATTGTACCTGGAATAGATAACAATCCTAGTTTTAATCCAATTGAATACTCGATTCTTTTCTGCCTTGAATATGAAATGGTTGATGCCACTGCATTGCTAAATGCTGCAAAAAGACTGTTGCTTGCTGCAAGTGTTGGGGGAAATCCTGCAAAAGTTAAAACTGGCACCATTATGATTCCACCTCCTAAACCAATCATAGATCCCAATACTCCTGCTACAAATCCTAAAGGGATTAACCATAATTCTTCAATCATTGTGAACCTGAAAACAAAACATTCTAGTCTATATAACTAAATTGAAATAATGTCTAGCACAGAATTTTCAGTTATGCCAAATTCGTTAACAAATCCTGAAGTTACTTCAAGAATATACAGTGCTTGTTTAGTTCCAGGATTAACACCACTGCAAGTTGCGGTTTCAAGTGCTGACTTGCAAGGAGGTACATTTTTTTCTATATGAACAATTTTCCCATCACTATCAAACCATATCATATCTAAAGGAAATTGCATGTTTAGCATCCACAACGAATAAGTTCCAGGTTTTTCAAAAACAAAAAACATCCCTTGATCATAAGGAAGCTGTTCTTGAAACATTAAACCACGAACTCTGCCTGGTTCAGTATCAGCAATTTGGACTTGCAAAACTTGATTATCTATCTTTATTGTCCCCATTGGAAAATCTACAGATTCTAGTATTGAATCACTTGGGATAGTGAGAATTCCAAAAACTCCAATTATTAATGCAGAAATAGCAATTGGGAGTATAACTTGAAGTCTTGTTGGCATGTTTTGTAACTATTATTTTCCTTTTAAAAACTAAAGTAAATCTCAAAGAATTGAGCTTTTAAAATCATTTATTGATGATGAGGTAATACGGGTTTGTTCTCCAATGTCTTCGATTGTTCCACCATTGAATGTTTTGTCTAGATATCTTCCTGCTAGAATCATTGGACCACCAATTGCACATGTTAGTCCAGTTGGTTCTGGTACCCATAGCATGATAAAACCAATTTTTTGAAGCTTTTTTCCAGGGGCTGGAGCTTTATGCAAAGCACCAAGTGATTTTACAGTATTTCTATCATGAATTTTAGCAACATCATAATACATACTGTTTCTTCTTTTTACAGAGCCAGAGTATGCCTTAAGTTGTGCAACTTTCTTTGCTAATGCGTCCTCCATTTCCCTTTTCTCATTTTTGAAAAATTAGTTAAAATTCAAAGATCAAGTTAGATTACTTTCTAGTCAATAATCCGTCACCTGAGTTGAATTTTGCTTGATTTTAGGTATGAAATTATATCATGGTGTATAGAAATTAAAAACACTTGAAGAAAAAAGATGATAAGAGATTAGAATCAATCAAGGCAGCACACCAATCAGAAAAAATGGCTTCCAGCACTAGAATCGAGGATTATTTGGAAGTGATTTCTGAGTTAGTAGAGCTTAAAGGCTATGCAACGACACTAGACATTTCACGATACATGGATGTTAGCGCTCCGAGTGTAACAAAAATGCTTCAGCGATTAGATGAAGGTGACTTTTTAGAATATGAGAAATATCACGGGATTAATTTAACTTCCAAGGGTACTCAACTAGCAGAAAACATTCGTCAAAAACATGGAATTTTGTTAGAATTTTTTGAGATATTGGGAATTAGTCATGATACTGCAAATCAAGATGCTGAAGGGGTTGAGCATCATCTCAATCCTAAAACTATCAAGCAGTTAAGAAAATTTATTACTTTTCTAAAATCAAATCCAAAAATTTTAGATAACTTCAAAAATCTTTAACAAAGATTTGAATATCATTTTGTGATCCAGCTAATTTCATTAATTTTTTTGCGGTATCTGAACGTCTAGGAATTTTAATTTGTCCTTTTCTTCCAATTCTAGATGATGTGATGTACTTGTCATCAACATAAACATCTGCATGTATTCCCGTGTATTCTCTGCTAACTGAAAGAATCACTGCGGTTTTTGATTCTGAAAAAGTAAACGGTAATTCATAATTTGTTGCGGTCTCATCAGATGGACCTTTTTCTACTACATCTATGTGTACTTTGAGTCTTTTTTCTAAATCGTTTATTGTAGAGCCACCTTTGCCAATAATTGATGGGATATTTTGTTTGTCTACTTTGACTTTAACACTGTTTTCAGATAAGATTTCAACTTCTGCTCTTGGATCAAATTTTTTGAATACGTCTTTTACTTTTTCTTCTGCTAATTGTCCTACACCAAATTTTGTTGCCTTTTTTGATATAGGGACGATTACGTTTTCTTCTCCAAAGGTATAGATTTCATGTTCCAAGTTATGATCCTCAAAGTCTCTAATCTCAATAACAGGTCTTGCTAGGTCTTGTTCAGTCATTCCAGATGGAACTTTGACCTTTAATTCTAGTTCGTATACCTTAGCAATTTTGCCATCCTTCACGAAAACAACAGTATCTAAGACATTTGGAATAATTCCTAACTCTATTTTTCCTATGAATCGTTGAATTGCATCAAGAGGAGAGTTGGCATGAACTACTCCCACCATTCCAACTCCAGCTAATCTAAGGTCAGAAAATATTCTAAAATCCTCTCTTCTTCGTATTTCATCAAAGATTGTGTAATCTGGTCTGACTAAAAGTAGAATATCAGCTGAATTTTCAAAGCTACCATCTAATCTCGTGTACTGTGTTACTCCGGCATCTACTTGTAGGTCTCTAGGAGATTCAAACGTTTTAACAATTTTTCCTCCACTATGATAAAAATTTGCAAGACTTGATGCAAGTGTACTTTTTCCAGAGCCGGGAGGACCTGAAATCAAAATTCCTTCTGCACGTTCAGAAAATCTTGACATTAATTTTTCTGAAACAGTGTATTCATTTAGTTCAAGTTTTACAATTGGATGTACAATTGTAATTTCATAACCTTCAGAAAATGGAGGTTGTGTGATTGCAATTCTATAATCTTCATATTGAATTACAAGTGCTCCTACTTTAGAAATTTCAATATTGCTAGAATCTGAGATTTTTGATCTTTCAAGAATTTGTGTTGCAATACTGTGCAGATAATCCCGTGTTAGGATTTTTTCTTCAAGTTTTGTTAGCTCAAATGCCCCAGGTTTTCCTTTTTTTGCCAAAGGCGATACTCCTTCTTTAAGATGTACACTCATAGTTTGTGCATCAAAGAATCTTAGAAATTCAAGTTCCTTTTCTTCTTGTTCAGGTTTTTGGTATTTTACTTCTATTCCTTCTGCATCTGCAACTAACGATTGAGCATAGTCTGAAGTGTAAAGAACTGCATCATTTTGTTTAGCGACATCTTGAATTATTGCATCAATTCTTCCTCTTTTTGCAAGACTTAAATCATCAACATTAGGTCGTTTTCCTTCAAATTTTATAGAAATACCGTGTTTGCTTGAAAGATCTTGAAGTTTTTTTATTTCTTCGAGCCCTACAAAACCTTGTTCTTTTTTCTGTGCAGCTTGAGATTGTAGTTCATCTAAAACTGCCATTGGAATGATGATTTCTGTGTTTTCTAGTGAACAAGATTCAACTTCTTTCATGATTTGACCACTAATGATTATGCTTGTATCAACGACTATCTTAGACAACGAAGAAAACTCTTCAAACCTACTTTTAATCATAGCGAAATTTCAATGAAAGTTCAAAAATTATTTTGAAACTATTTCTGAAATTACTTTCAAAACATTATCAAAATCAAAAGGTTTTGAAATGTATGCTTTAGCTCCAGCAGTTATACACTGGTTAATTATTTTTTGATTATCTGCTGCAGTGATAAGAATAATCTTTGCGCTCGGATGTCTTTCCATGATTTCTTTTACCACAGTTAGACCGTCTTTTTTAGGCATCGCCAAATCCAATAACAGAATTTCAGGTTTTAATGCAGAATATTTTTCTACAGCTTCTTGACCATCTACAGCTTCTCCTGCAACAGAATGTTGTTCTATTTCAAGAATGTCTTTGAGGACTAGTCTAATTGCATCTGAATCATCTGCAATCAATATTGATACCATGATAGTTTTCTTTCAGAATAATTATTTAAACAGATTACTTAGTCAAAAAACTCCGCATATTTTGTTTTGATGGTTTGTTTTAGACCAACAATTTCTACAGTTGAATCTCGTATTAGATCTTTCATTAATTTGTTTGATTGCTTTATTGTTTCAAAAATCCCTTTAATTTTTTCTCCTTCAAGGATTTTTTTTATTAATTCATCATTAAGTGAAGCTAATTCTCCAATTTTTTTTTGATCCATCATAGGTGCTAGTCCTTTGATTTTGTGAAGATGTTTTTCAATTTCAGAACATTTGTTAGAAAAATCTTCGTCATTTTGACAAGATTTGAGAATTTGAGAATTGTGTTCTAGTTCTTCATGGATTTCTTTGGTAGCCTGCTTGATAAATTCGTCTGACAAGTTTGTTCGTCTAGAATATTTCACACTCGTTTTTATACTGTCTTAAATCGATTTTTTAGCAAATGAAAATCATTTCGAAGACCTACGTCTTAGTAGGCATTCTAATTGTAATAGCAGCTGTTAATCTATTCACAATTTATGGATTTGAGCAGGAAGGAATAGCAGAATCATATTCTATTTTACGTGCTGCTGACCTAAAACAAAAAACTGAAACAGTTGCAAGTTTGGCTTCATCAATTGCAAATGGAAATGATGAAGACAGAGATGTTCTAAAAAATGTGATTCAGGAAATTGAAACGGATTTCAATGTTTTAAAAAATGGTGGAACAATTAGAGAACAAAAAATTGTTACAATTCCAAATGAAATTTTAGAAGAGTATGACATGCTTATCGGATCATGGAACAGTTACAAGAATAATGCATTGATAGTACAAGAAACATCTGTTTTTAATGAAGAGGTTATTAGTGCAGTTGATTATGTATTAGAAAAAAATGAGGTGTTGCTACTTTTAGTGCATGATGTCGGACTTGAAGTAAATGACTTAGGTAGAGATTACAATGAACATAAGAAATCTGTAGAAGATATGGAAATTCATGCTGAGAAGTTTGCTCGTCAAATTTTGTTATTATCTATAGGTGAAGAAGAAGGAGTATTAGAGGAATTAAAAAATTCTAGATTACACTTTGAATATAGTATTAGAGAGATTACGGGTCAATCAACAACAGATCTTCCTCCACTTGAAGGACATACTTCTCAAACTTTAATTGAAATTCCAAGAGAAAATTCACAATCGTTAAGAGAATTAGAACCATTATGGGAAGCAATACAACTGCGAATTAAAATTTTAGAAGATAAGTCAATGTTATCCCCTGAATTCCAAACGGCGAAAGATAATTTAGGATTAAGTAAATCAATAGTTTTTTTAGAAATTAATGGTTTATTGGATGCTTGGAATGCAGAATTAAACAAATCAAATGATGTTGAGCAAACTATAATTGAATTACTAGTAGTTGTAGATATCCTAGTTTTTGGTGCAGTAATTTTTGTGATTAGGCAATCACTAAGTCCACTTCAAATTATTTCACAAGGATTATCACGCGTAAAAGAAGGAGTCTATGGTGAAAAAATCAAGTATGAAGGAACAGATGAAGTTGGAGATCTTGTACAGTCATTTAACATAATGTCAGACACCATTAAAGAAAAAGAACAGGAGGCAAAAAAAACAGACATTGCAAAAGATGAATTTCTAGCTATGATTACGCATGAGCTAAAAACCCCTTTAGTTCCAATTCAAGGATATTCTGATCTTCTTTTGAGTGAACATTTAGGTCCACTAACAGATAAGCAAAAAGAAAGAGTATCAATAATAAAATCAAGCGCCACATCTTTGTTAGATATTATTTCTGACCTTTTGGATGCACAAAAATTAGAACTAGGCCAATTAAGAATGAAGAAAGAAATTACTTCAATAAAAAATACTGTTGAAAAAGCAGTTGAAGCAATGCAACCAGTAGCTGATGAAAAAGAAGTAAAGATTATAATGAATTGTCCTGATGTTGTGTTGTTACATGATTCTGAAAGAATTATTCAGGTTCTAACTAATCTTCTAAAAAATTCCTTAAAGGCGGTAAAAGAGAAAGCTGGTGCTATTCAAATAAACGTTGGAGATTATCCATCTGAAGTCAAAATTAGTGTAAAAGACAATGGTTTTGGTATTCCAGCTGATAAACAAAAAGATCTCTTCAAAAAATTCTATCAAGTGGATGCATCACTAACAAGAGAGATTGGTGGAAGTGGACTTGGTTTATCCATTTGTAAGGGAATTGTTGAATTTCATGGTGGCAAAATCGGAGTTCAAAGCACACCAGATATTGGTTCTACCTTCACCTTTACCATTTCTAAAAAATCAGCATAAGATTTAGGAATGGAACCAAATCATAGTATTTGATGCTGTTAGAAGAATTTGCAGAAAAAGCAATCCATTTTGCGTCAAAAAATGGTTCTCAATATTGTGATGTAAGAACAGAATCTATTACAAAAAAAGGAATTCTGATTGAAAATGGAGAGATAGAATATCCAATTTCTAAAGAGGATAATGGAATAGGAATCAGAGTTTTACATTCTGGAGCATGGGGATTTTTCTCAATTTCTAATCCTCACTCATTCGAGGATGTTGAAAATGCAGTCAATGAGGCAGCAAAAACTGCACAGCATTATGGAGAGAAAAATAAAACAAAAGTAAATCTAGTAAAAATTTCAACAAATCAACAGAAGATAGATTATCCAGTGTTAAATGAGCCAAGTCTTGATGAATTAGTAAAGATTGGCTTTGATTGCGACAAGATAATTCAGAGCCAAAAAAGAGTAATCAAGGCAATTACTAGCCTGGGTTTTGCGACAACCTCCAAATATTTTGCAAGTTCCGAAGGCTCAAAAATTTCTCAAAACATAACAGATGTTGTTGTCGATCTTGTTGCAACGGCCCATGAATACGGGCTAACTCAGTCAGTTAACATTACAGAAGGGGGTAGAGGAGGAATGGAAAAAATTACAAAAGAAATTGATATTTTAGAAAAGGCAAAATTTGTTTCAGAAAAAGCATCACAGTTAATTGATGCAAAGCCAGCAAAAGAAAGCAAATCCACAGTTGTTTTGAATCCTGATTTTGTTTCATTGTTAACACATGAGATACTAGGACATCCTTCAGAAGCAGACAGAGTTTTAGGAAAGGAAATGGCTTGGGCAGGAGGAGCATGGTGGGCTGGAAAGATTGGAGAAAAGATTGGTTCAGATAATCTCAATGTGTTTGACGACCCTACATTAGAAGGAAGTTTAGGATGGTATCATTATGATGATGAAGGTATAAAATCATCAAGAACAAATCTAGTTGAACAAGGGGTTCTCACAAACCATTTACAAAATAGAGAAACAGCAAAAAAGTTTGATACAATACCAACTGCAAATATGAGAGCAACATCGTACAAGTTTATGCCTTTGATAAGAATGGCTTGTACCTGTATTGACAAAGGAGATTGGGATCCTCAAGAAATGATAAAAGATGTCAAGGAAGGATTTTTTGTTTCTAATATGAAAATCCCATCAATTGATATGAAAAGATACAACTGGAGTATTTCATGTCAATTTGCTCACAAAATTGAAAATGGTGAAATTACAGATTTGCTTAGAGATGTAATTGTTCTTGGAACTGCACCAGAATTTTTTAAGTCAATTGATGCATGTGGAAAAGATTTCACAGTTAGGCCAATTACAAATTGTGGGAAAGGAGATCCAATGCAATCAATGATTATGGGAAATGGTGGACCTACTGTTAGAGGAATAGCTACTATAAAGAGCGTAGAATCGTAAATGATTTCAAAATTAGAAAAAATTCAACAACAAGTAATAGTTTGCAAAAAATGTGATCTATGTGAAACTAGAACAAATGCGGTTCCAGGAAAAGGAAGTTTAAACGCTGAACTATTTTTCATTGGCGAGGCCCCAGGTAGAAGTGAAGATAAGAAAGGAGAGCCTTTTGTCGGAGCTGCAGGAAAAAAGCTGTCTATTGCATTAGAGTATGCTGGAATATCTAGAGATGAAGTGTACATTACAAATGTTGTAAAGTGCAGGCCACCAAAAAATAGGGTGCCCTTGGAAAAAGAGGAAAAGTCTTGTGAGAATTTTTTAAGATCTGAAATTGCACTGATAAAACCAAAAATAATTTGCATCATGGGGAATACTGCTTTTTATTCACTGTTGGGAGGAGACAGTATTACAAAAAATCATGGAAAAATAATTCAAAAAGAT
>DRGT01000159.1 GCA_011055585.1 Candidatus Nitrosopumilus sp.
GGAGCAGGAATGGCAATTTGTAAACAATGTTTTGATAATATTAGAGATAGAGAAAAACTAGATTGGAGAAAATTAGCTGAATAAAATAGAAAAAAATGATTTAGCGAAATTGGAATGAAATCAAATTCCACTTTATGTTAAAACTTGACAAAATTTTATGGACTTTATAGATACAATTGTGAAACTAAGAAGATAGTCTTGAAATGAACTTGGAAAGTTCCTTTTCCTTCTTAATTGCATTTCCTAACTTTCGCAGTTCTTTTTCGTCTATCATCAATGGTGATCTGCTAAACTTTCCTTTATTGTATGAGCAGAACCTTATCACTTTATTACCATTATCAAATTTCAGAAGTTGGATTGTTGGTTCATGATACTTAGAAGTTATAGACGCTTCTCCTACTATTTTTCCACTACCAAATGGCATTTTGAATGGACGGGGAATTTTTCTCATTAAACAAAGAACCAGTCCATTTTAGTTAAATCTGTCTTTAAAAGTAATTTAGCGAAATTCTAAAACTTTCTTGCAATAACAATCGCAATACCAATTCTAGAAACTATTACTGGAATCATCCATTTTATAATTTTTGGATAGACAGATGCTTTGGTTTATTGGAGAGATTTTATCATATCAATAATTTCCCCTAGCAAAACATCATCTGGATTAACAAAGAAAGTCCCAAGTATTGCAATGACTACTAAGGAGACTGCACCAGCTATTCTTATCATAATGTCTTTTTTGTTGTGTTTATTCTGTTCTTTTGACAGTCCTTCAAGAACAGTTTTGGCAATTTTTTTTGTTAGATCCTCATCGTCAATCGAAGTCCCATTTAGTTTAATTGGTTTAAGATTGATATCACTTACAAAAGGAAAATTTCTCGCATTACATTCTTTGCAATTGATATTTTTTATAGTAATTTTAAATAAAATACTGATAAAAAATACAGAATAAACTGTAACAATACTAAGAAACGGAACCAAGTCTCCTTGAACAAAAAGATAGCCGTAAACTAAAACAAAGAAACCTAAAGGGGGTAAAATAAAGACAAAATTTTGTTTTGCCCTGGGGGTTTGAAAACTCCTTTTCTTATGGGTCTGCAATTTTAATGAGCCACAGTTAGAGCAATGCTTTAATGGACAAACTTTTGCCATGTCATTATACTCTGTTTTGCATAAAGGACATTTCTGCATTTTTCAATAATCAGTATCCCTCATGTTGATAAAAATGTAAACTTAATCAGATAGTACCAAAAACAGCAGGCATTGTTCTATTTACTCCAGTATAATTTGTAAATCTCAAAGTAATTTAGCGAAATTGAAACTGAATCGTTAGAATGAATATTCAATAGAAAAATTTGTACCTTAATTTCTTAACAAATAATACCAATTAAGCTCCCAAAATATCAAATGAAAGGGGAATTAATTGATAACAGGATTGTTGTCTGGAACATAAAAGATTCTCAAAAACTTTTCAGCTCAGGTTATTACGGAAAACCAATAGGAATGTCAAAACCAAAAATAGAGGAGATTAATGTTCCTCTAATTTTAGATCTTATCGAAGGGTACTATCTTCTTCAAAAATCAAAGGTAAGCATTACAAAATTGAAAAAAAAAGTAACTGAGAACAAAATGTTAGAAATCTGTAGACAAGAATATCACAACTTTGACAAAAAATACATCGTTTACAAAAATTTTCGGGATAAAGGATACATTGTTAATCCTGGGATAAAGTTTGGTTGCGATTTTGCAGTATATCAAAAGGGACCTGGAATAGATCATGCTCCGTATTTAGTTCAAGTTTATAACAAAAGTGACGCAATGACCTCAACTGGTGTTGTTTTAGCAGGACGTTTGGCCAGAACTGTGAGAAAACAATTCATCTTAGCTATTCCAAGCGGTAAAGATGTAGATTATTTAGCTCTAGATTGGTGGAAGGCTTAAACTGATTTTATGTGATCTGCAATCTTGTCGTAAATTGCAAAAAGTTCTTTAGTAATTCCAAACTCGTAACTATTTTTCCATTTTCCATAAATTCTAATCCCATTATCTGATGGGTCAACAAAAATCGTGGCATCTCTAACAGATTCCTTAATGAGCATTTCTTTTAATGAAGAATCATCGTTGAGAATGTTTGCAAGGTCGCCTCCATTCCAAGTAACGCCAACAATTTTTTTTGAACCAAAGTGACCTTTGGTTGAAAGAATTGTTCTTGCTGTGTAATCAATTTTATTTTCTGTTTGTTTTCTAACAATAAAATGAGCCTGATAACGGTCCTGTGCCCCCCATGGTAGTGGATTTGGTTCTTGCATGTTTTCAACCCTTTTGAATAATTTGAATAACGTCAATGTTTGAATTTTTTACTTCTAGACATCCCTTGTTGGTCACCATTCTAGGGGTTTGTGAAAAACATCTACTGTAATATTCTCCCAACTCAACTTCATCAGTTCCAATTTCTTTTGAATGAGCATCTACCCCAATTTTTGATAAAATTTCACAAAATAGTTCTGGTTTTGACTTTAAAACAAAAGTGTCAGGTTCAGAATCATGCATGTCTGATGATGAATTCAACCCTCAAATAAAGATTAATAGAAAAAACTCTACTCTAGCTGATCCAATTAAATAATCCAAAAAGAAGAATTTTTTTGTTAATGTTAAAATTTCAAAATAAGGTTGCTCTCATAACTGGAAGTGGAACAGGAATTGGGCAAGCTATTGCGAAAAAATTTACAGAAAACGGTGCCAGTGTAATAATTTTAGGAAGAAGAAAAGAACCATTAGAAGAAACAGAAAAAATTCTTCAAGAGATTATCAACAAATCACAAAGTAATGCATTTGTAAAGATATTTTCAGGAATAGATGTAAGTGAGGAAACAAGCGTTACTAAAATGTTTGATTCACTCAAAGAGTCAAATACAAATGTCGATATTATAGTAAACAATGCAGGAGTTTCTGGTCCTGTTACTTGTTTTTCTAATGCACCACTAGATGAATTCAAAAGCACCGTAGGAATTCACTTGACAGGAACTTTTTGGACATCAGTTCAAGCTTTGAAGGTAATGAAACCAGGGTCTAAAATAATTACAATTTCAACATTTTTTTCAGAAGAAAGACCACTAGAACAAAGGCCATACCGCTTTAGAAGCCCCTATACTGCGTCACAAGGTGCAAAAAATCGACTTGCTGAATCCATGTCATGGGAGCTAAAAGATAAAGGGATAATTTCTATCGCAACAAATCCTGGACCAGTTCATTCAGACAGAATCTACAAAACTGTTTATCCAAAAGCAGCTTCTGAATTTGTTCGAGTAAGTGGATTTGAAGATCTTTCTCCTGCTGAAGTAGAAATTGTAAGCAAAGAGATCCTTCCTCTATTAGGAGAAGATGAAAGTGTTGTAAAGGAGGGAATTGTCAAAGCGGCAGCTAACCTTGCAAAAAGTAAAGGGTCTTCAGATGAAAAAACATTGGTTGAAACACTAACAGCTCTTTTGTCAAAGATTAAACATATTGCAGAACGAATACAACAAAATACTTCAAAAATGATAGCTGATGAACAATTTCTATCTCAAACACAAGTTGCACAAACTGTTCTTAGTCTTTGTGATGACGAATTATCTAAAATTCTAAATGGAAAAGTTATTCCTGGCGACAGGGTGTTCTACCCAGTAAAACCTCATATTGCTGCATCTACACCCTTAGTAAAACAACCAGATTTTTCATCAAAAGTTTTTATTTTTACAATTGACCCCACTGATAAGACTGATGCAGATAGAGCCGAGTATCTTGCAAAACATGTAGAAAGTAATGGAGGAAAAGCTGTTTGTCTGATTTCTCAAAACACTCCAAAGGAATTTCAAGACACTATTAGTGGAAAATTTCATTCACATGTTGTGGATTTAAAAAATTCATCAGAAGTAAAGCGAGGGTTTGATTCTGCTAAAGAAATGGGCAAAATATCCCAAGTAATTCATATTACTGGTAAAGTTCCCGCGATTTCAAATATTACTGCTTTATCAAGGGCCGATTGGGATAATCTTGTTGACAAATTCATTAACACACCTGCCACAGTTATTCAAAATGCTTTTGAAATTTTTGTGCCAGGAGGAGGAAAAGACCCAAGATTATTCAAGGATGTAAATGGAACAGTTATCACAGTTGGGCCAGATTTGCCTGTGGGAAAAAAGATTTCAGGGGCCGAAAGATTAAGGATCGAAGTATTTCGAGGGGCATTAAGACCATTTACAACCACGGTGAACCAAGAATTAAGTGATGTACTAAAATCTAAAGTAAGATCTTTTCTTGTTCTTCCAGGAACTGTTGATGGCAAGGAACCAGAAAATCAAAAAATTGGTATGGCAATTAACTATTTTTCAACAGAAGGGGCTTCAAAATCTGCTGAAGTAATTTTTTGTGTTGATGAGGATAGATAACTACGAAAAAAAATTTCTGAACTCAAAGTAGGAGAAGAATTTTTTTATACAGGTACTAAATCAAAGGATGAACTTGAAACTTGCTTGAGTTTTTCTAGAATTAAAAAGGAACCTCCAAGGAATCAATAAAAAGTTTCACTGCTGCAGCAATCATTACTATCATAATTAATATCCTCAAACCTGTTTCCTTAATTTCTAAAGAAAGACGTGCACCTACTAAACCACCAAAAAAAGCTCCAGATGCAAGTAAAAGAGATTGATAAAAGTCTGGATGTCCTAAAATACTATGCGTAATTAATCCCGAAGAAGATGCAAATAGCAAAATGAATTGAGAAGTCGGTGCTGCATTTTTCATTGTTAATCCTATCAAAATTATCAGTACTGGAACAAAGATGATTCCACCACCAATACCAAATAGACCTGAAATTATTCCAGCAAGAAAACTTGCACCCACTGCAATTACCATTACTTGTTTTGATTTGTTGTAGTCTTTTGATTCAAATTTTCTTTTTGAAAAAATGTAAATGCTAGCCAAAATTAGAATTAGTCCAAATAAAATTTTGAATAATGAAGGCGTAATTTCTGTTGAAATTAAAGCACCAAATACACTACCTGGAACAGAAAGTAATCCTAGTTTGAGCCCAATTGAATATTCAATTCTCTTTTGTCTCGCATAAGACAACGATGATGCAGCTGCATTGCTAAAAGCTGCAAAAAGACTATTACTTGCAGCTACTGTTGGAGGAAATCCTAAAAATGTTAATACTGGAACTATAATGATTCCACCGCCCAATCCAATTATAGAGCCCAATAATCCTGCAACAAATCCTAAAGGAATTAACCAAAGTTCCTCAAACATAGTAATCTGCATTAAAAGATATTACAGTCTATATTGCGTTTTTCATTGTAAATTTCAACCAAAGTCGATATAAATTTTCAAGTAGAGTGTGTAGCAACAAAAAGTTTCCATAAATAGCCTTCAGTATTTGTTGTAATTTCAATTTGCAATTGTTTTCCTTCAAGATTTAGATTAGATTTGCTGTGGGTTCGAATAGCATCTAAATGAAATTCCCTATGACGGTCAATCCATTCATCAATGTTTTCAATACCACTTGGCTTGAGTTCTTCCCAACAAGAACACACCAAATTTTCAATGACTGAACCAAAAACTGACTTTATTTCGGGAAGATTTTTCATGAAAGGATCCGTTTGAATCACAACAAGAACTAGTTTAGGAAGGTCGTGAGTACCTACCATGTGAATATTTCCTAAAAAATTCCCATCTTTATCAAGTAATTCAGTGGATGTGCAATATTCCACTAATTTTTGGATGTCCTCATCTGTAAAGAAGGAACAAAATTTTTCAACATTGCCTGGTGTACTTAATTTAATTGGAGACGACATTGAAATTCCAGTTCCTTCAAGTGTTTTTTTAATATTGGAATTTCCATCTTCATAGGTAAAATCAAGAGCTAATGTTGGCTCAAAATTAGTTTTTTCATTAGTATCTAAATTTATGATTAAAACTATACTAATTATGACAATACCAATTCCTACTGGAAAGTAGATTTTCTTAGACATTTTCACAGTTTTTATTTTAACTTAAGATAAGCCTTTGCTGTAAATTAAATAAATTTTGGGTTAAATTGAGATAATTTCTAGTTTTGAATCTTCGGTAATATTAAATTCATCAACAAAACCTGCTGTTACTTCCAGTACATATTTAGCAAATTTGTTATCTCCTTTGTAGGAAAGACAAGTAACGTTTTCTAATGCAGTTATGCATGAAGGCACATTTTTTTCAATATGTACTATGTTTCCATTGCTGTCTATCCAAATAATGTCCAATGCAAATTGCATATTTAACATCCACATTGAACGTCTTTCTTCGCCATCAAAAACAAAAATCATACCTTGATCAAAAGGCAATTCCTCTTGAAACATTAATCCTCGAGTATAGAGTGGACCTGTGTCAGCAATTTGGACTTGTAAAACTACATCACCAATTTTTACAGTACCTCTAGGAAAATCTACTAAGTCTAGTTTGACATCACTTGGAATTGACAAAATCCCTGCAATTCCAACAATGAATGCTGCAATTATGACCGGAATTAATACGTGAGATCTAGTTGCCACAGTATTAGAAAAAATACATTCGTTTAAAAACTAAAAGCAGTTGTTATAACAGGGATTTTTTAAAGTCGTGAATAGATGAGACAGTTTCACTTGTTTGGTGACCAATATCTGTAATTGTAGAACCATTATACACTTTATCAAGGTATTTCCCAGCTAAAATCATCGGGGCACCGATTACACTTGTTACTCCACTGGGTTCAGGTACCCAAAACATGATAAAGCCAATCTTTTGAAGTTTTTTTCCAGGTGCAGGAGCCTTTTGTAATGCGCTCAAAGACGCAGCGGTTTTTTTATCATCAACTTTGGACAGTTCTGAATATAGTCCGGTTCTTCTTTTTACAGAGCCTGACATTGCCTTTAACTCATCTAATTTCTTTTGTAGTGGGTCGTTCAATTCGCAGTTTGATATTTTGGGTTAATTAGATAATAATCTATGATCATGTTTGATTACTCACTTGTCAAGTTTCAGTAACTCAGGAGTGATTTTGTTCCTAAAGTAGTACAAACTATTCATAAAACACGAAAATTATATCAAATACCTTCAACATAGCAAGACAACTTGAAGAAGAAAAATTCTAAACGACTAGAATCGATAAAGGCTGCACATCAAACTACTAGAATTGGTTCAAGCTCAAGGATGGAAGATTATCTTGAAGTAATCTCAGAACTAGTTGAGCTGAAAGGCTATGCAACAACTTTGGATATTTCAAGATACATGAACGTAAGTGCTCCAAGTGTTACCAAAATGCTTCAGAGATTAGACGAAAGCAGATACTTGGAATACGAAAAATATCATGGAATTAATCTCACGGCAAAAGGTAACCAAATAGCTGATGGAATTCGTCAAAAACATGGAATATTATTGGAATTTTTTGAAATTTTAGGAATTGGGCATGAAACAGCAAACCAAGATGTAGAAGGTATTGAGCATTATCTTAATCCAAAAACTATTCGACAATTGAGAAAATTTATCACATTTTTAAAATCAAATCCAAAGGTACTTCAAAACTTCAATAATTTTTGACACTAGAATATCAAAAGAATGTTCGTTCAAATGAACAGCATAAGCTAATTGTGGAAAAAACCCCATAATATAATATGGTCTGGTATAACGAAGCGTTCGCAGAGTTATCTTCGATAACCCAGCAAATTATGAAAAATCCCTTTGATTGTACTAATGGATGTGATTTAACAATTCTTTATGCTATAATTATTGGCTCAGTGATTACTACAATCTTAATTAGCATACAGCTACAACTTGCCAGAGAGCAGTTCTCCATTAGAAATATTGTAGCTCAAACCAAGTTGAGAAATGATGTGTATTCTCTTCTAACACAGATGAGAATGCTTCAACCAATTGTATATGAGAAAAGAATGATTACACCTCAAAACAGAAAACAGGTAGAATATGTAGCTAAAACTTTGAAGGAATTGGAGACGGATTTGTTAAAACTTGATGGCAATATCGACAGAGAAGAAAAAGAAAAAATTTACCAGATGATCGAGCGAGTAAAAAAAAGGTTAACGGTTGGAAGTTCGGATTTTGGCAAATATCCTCATAGATTCCAAAACATGGATTTTTCAGAATCAATAGAAGATCTTAGCCTCGCCATACCACTTCTCCCATAAACACATTACAAAATTGATTTTTGTTAATCCTTTAGGAAAATTTTGATATCTTCTTTTGAAGAAGATCCATTCATTATTTTTTTTGCTGGGTTTGAACGCTTTGGGATTTTAATTTGACCTTTCCTACCTATTCTAGAAGAAGTAATGTAATCATCGTTTACATAAATATCAGCATGAAGACCAGATTTCTCTTTTCCAACATTTAGCAATAAAGCAGTTCTAGATTCAGAAAAATCAAATGCTAAACTTGAACCATATGATGGAATATCAGATAATTCTTTTTCGGCTACATCAATATGCACCTTTAACATTTTTTCCAAGTCATTAATTGTGGAGCCGCCTCTTCCAATAATTGATGGAATGTTTTGTTTTGAGACCATTACTTTGATTCTGTTATCAGATAAAATTTCCACCTCAGCGTTAGGATCAAATCTTCTAAATGTTTCTTGTATTCTATCTTCAGCTAGTTTTTCAATTCCAAATTTTTTTACTTTTTTTGAAACAGGAACTATAACGTTTTCCTCACCAAAGGTGTAGATTTCATATTCTAAAGTATGGTCTTCAAAGTCGCGAATTTCAATTACAGGTCTTGCCAAGTCTTGTTCAAACATTCCTGATGGAACTTTTACTTTGAGTTCTAATTCGTAAACTTTGCCTATATTACCATCTTTAACAAATATCACAGTGTCAATTACACTTGGAATAATTCCTAATTCGATTTTCCCAATGAATCTCTGTATTGCGTCAATGGGAGAATTAGCATGAATAACACCTACCATTCCTACACCTGATAATCTTAAATCTGAAAAAATTCCAAAGTCTTCGCGTCGTCTAACTTCATCAAATATGGTGTAATCTGGTCTTACCAAAAGTAAAATGTCTGCAGAATTTTCAAAGCTGCCATCTAGTCTAGTATATTGAGTGACTGCAGGATCAACTTGCAAATCACGAGGAGATTCAAATGTTTTTACAATTTTTCCTTGTTTATTATAAAAATCTCCAAGAGAGGAAGCTAACGTACTCTTTCCAGACCCTGGTGGGCCACAAATTAAGATTCCCTCTGCTCTTTCTGAGAATCTAGTTCGAAGTTTTTCGGATAATTCGTATTGTTCTAGATGTAAACGAACAATTGGATGAACTACAGTAATTTCATATCCTTCTGAGAAAGGTTGTTGTGTTATTGCAATTCTATAGTCTTTGTGTTGAACTACTAGTGCTCCAGGTTTTGAAATTTCTATATTGCTAACGTTATTCATTTTAGCAACATCCAATATTTGAGTAGTAATTCCATGCAAATATTCACGCGTCAAAATTTTGTCTTCAAGTTCTACTAAATTAAAAGAACCAGGACGTCCTTTTTTCCCCTTTGGTTTTAATCCCTCCTTAAGGTGAATGCTCATGGTTTCTGAATCAAAAAATCGCAAGAATTCTAGATCCTGTTGTTTAAAATCTGATTCTTGAAAGCTTATCTCAATTCCTTCAGCTTCGGATACAAGGGCCTGTACCTTATCAGAAGTGTATAAAACTGCATTGTGTTCTTTGGCAATATCTTTAATCAGTGCATCAATTCGTCCTCGAGATGATAACCTTAAATCATCTGCGGTCGGTCTTTTTCCATCAAACTTTATAGTTAAACCAAAATTCTTTGATAATTTTTGAAGTTTTTTTACTTCTTCTAGTCCTACAAACCCTTGATCTCTTTTTTGTGAGGCTTGTGACTGTAATTCGTCTATAACTGCAGCAGGAATAATAATCTCAGTATCTTTCAAATGACCAGATTCAATTTTTCTGGTAATGTTTCCATTAATTATCACACTAGTGTCAAGAACTATTTTATCCAACTATTCACACATACTTTGGCTACTTTTAATCATAACTGTGTTAACAATGTCTATTCCCTTCATTCTATTAAAAAATTATTATTTTGAAACTGCGTCAGACACTATTTTTAAAACTTTATCAAAATCAAATGGTTTTGATATATGGTTTATTGCTCCTGCTGAAATGCATTCCTGAATTACTTCTTGATTATCACTTGCAGTGACAATGACAATTTTTGCATCTGGATGTTTAGCAGTTATTTCCTTTACTACCATCAAACCATCCTTTTTGGGCATTGCAAGATCTAACAATAGAAGATCTGGCTTTACTTCATCATACTTTTCGACGGTTTCGTCTCCATTTGCTGATTCACCAATCACTTCATGTTCTCCAATGGAAAGAATGTCCCGTAAAACTTGACGAATAGCGTCAGAATCGTCGGCTAACATTATTTTTGCCATTTGTTAAACAAAGAATTGTTGTTTAATAGGCAAGTCAGCTCAATATTTTCGAATATTTAGTTTCGATTTTTTGTTTTAATTCGTTGAAAAGTGTTCTTGAGCCTTGCATACAATTTTTCATAAAATTATTTGATTCAGACAAAATCTCAAAAACATCGTTTAGATTATTTCCTTCAATCAAATGTTTTAAAATTTTGTCATTTAAAGCTGCTATTTCTCCTATTTCCTCTTGTCCCATCATAGGTGCCAGTCCCTTAATTTTGTGGACATGTTTTTGAATCGTGGTTGCTTTTTTTGTAACACTAAGATCATCATTGCAATCTTGTAGAATTTTTGAAATTGATGCTATCTCTTCATTAACTTCTTTTGTTGCAACTCGTTTGAATTCCTCTGACATAGTTTTCATCGAAATTGTGTAGCTGGTCTTTTTATACTCTCTGAAAATTTTGTTTTTAGGGCAATGAAATTAATCAAAAAGACATATTTTTTGGTAGGGATTCTAATTGTAGCTGCAGTAGTCAATCTAACTCTTCTATATCAAGCACAACAAGAAACTACTGATGAATCATATTCA
Source organism: Candidatus Nitrosopumilus sp. (assembly GCA_011055585.1). Next base: position 11,046 of record DRGT01000159.1, read on the forward strand.
ATTATTCGAGCGAGTGACTTGAAAGTCAAAGTCGAAACGCTATCAAGACTTGCAAGCTCTATTGCTAGTGGGAATGAAGAAGATAGACAAACTCTAGGAAATGAAATTAGTGAATTTGAGTCAGTTCTAAACATCTTAAGGACTGGCGGAACCATTAGAGGACAAAGCATTGTCACCATGCCCAATGAAATTGTGACAGACTATAACAGGGTTGCAAAATCTTGGGGAGTGTACAAAAATAGTGCACAACGAATTGAACAAACATCAGTGTTTGATGAGGAGGCAGTCAATTCTCTTAACTATATTCTTGAAAAAAATGGCGATATGGCAATAACTACAGATAGCGTAGTTGAAGAAATTTCAGAGTTAGATAGGCAATATAACAGGCATAAGGAAATTGCTGCAGACTTGCATGAGATATCAAAAAGTATTGGGCAAAACGCATTGTTAATCTCTATTGGAGAAGGAGAAGGCGTTAGAGACGAGCTCAAAAAACAAAGGATTTCCTTTGAGGCTGGTTTAAGAAAATTATTACAGATACCTACTGAGGACTTGGATTTACAGAGTGTGAACCAGTACCCTGAAACTTTGGAACCAATTCCAAGAGAAAACTCCAATACACTTCGAAAGTTAGATCCACTTTGGGAATCTGTACAACTTAGAATTAAAACGCTTGAAACAAAGTCGCTACTTTCTGAAGAATTTGGTTCTGAATTTGATAAATTAAAAAAAGAAAGAGTTGTCTTAATTGCATCTTTGGATCAGTTATTGGATTCATGGAACCAACAATTACAAGAAACTAGCTCACAACGCGGTACAATTGTTCAAACCTTACTAGTAGTGGACATTGCAATATTTTTCTTAGTTATACTTGTAATTCGACAATCACTGAATCCACTTCTAATAATTACTGCAAGCCTTGCCAGAGTTAAAGAAGGAATCTATGGAGAAAAAATAGATTATCAATCTAAAGATGAAATTGGAGAACTTGTTAATTCATTTAACATCATGTCTGATACCATCAAACAAAAAGAAGAAGAGGCTAAAAGGACAGATATAGCAAAAGATGAATTTCTATCAATGATTACCCATGAATTAAAAACTCCACTAGTTCCTATACAAGGTTATGTTGACATTATTTTAGGCGAACATTTTGGAAAACTTTCCAAAGAACAAAAAGAAAGATTGCAAGTAATAAAATCAAGCACTGTTTCATTGTTACATCTAATTTCTGATCTTCTTGATGCCCAAAAACTTGAACTTGGTAAATTGATAATCAAAAAAGAAACACTAAACATCAAAGATACCATAGAAAAAGCAATTGA
>DRGT01000160.1 GCA_011055585.1 Candidatus Nitrosopumilus sp.
CAGAAGACTTTTACCTTGCGTATCCAATCATTCCTCCACAAATGGATAGCGTTTACAAAGAGATTAGAAATGCATATGATGAATTAAAAAGCGTTAGAATTGCTGCAACCTAACCATATTGATAGTGAATTCCTTTTTCACCACGTGGATGCTTCCAATCGGTCTCTTGTGAGCAGGTTCCACAATCAACACAACCCTCATGCTGAATCAAAACATTTCCGTTTTCTTCAGTATAGCACTTTGTTGGGCACAAAGTTACCATTTTCTTCATAAATTCACTAGTTGGTTTTAGAACTTTGATGTGAGCTACATGATCATCATTGTAAGTAAGCTTTGCAACTCTATCATCAAGTGATGGTATTGATGGCGTGTAACTCGCTTTCATGGTCTCACCTAATCTTTCTGCAATCTCAATTGGAACCTTAACGAAGGTTTCCTCTGATTCTACTATAGGAAGCAATCTATCGTATCCCAGAATGTTTGCAAACTTTACTGCAATACTTCTTAATTTTCCACTTGACATTAATTTTAAGACTGTACCATATTTTGCACTAATGATATCCTTTGGAATATCTTTTGCAGCATCGAGGAAAATTTTCAAATAGTCTGCATCAATTTGTTTCATGTCAGTAGTGTATGGACTTTCATTAATTGACTTTGTATAATATTCTCCAAGATAATCATTTGAGAAATTGTTTTTGTCGATTGCTCGTGATATAGCGTCTGAAGCTCTTACCGCATCATCAATTCCTACGTTTAGACCTTCGATTCTAGGACCAATGAAAATTCCTCTTCCAGCTGCATCACCAACAAAAAGGACATTCTTAAAGTAAGGCTTTTTCATCATACCACGTTTTCCATCAGGAACTAACTTTGCACCATATTCAACCTCAACATAATCAGTTCCAAAAGTTACACCGTACTTTTCTTGAATTTGTTGATTGATATGATCAAGTTTAGCCTTGATGTCGTCAGCAGTTTTGTATTTTTCACTATTGATTAGATTATCTTTTCCTGCTTTTGATAGATAAGCATCTCTTATTTCATACCAAGTTTTGATTAACTTTGCAACTGCAAACTTTATTCGAAACTGTTCTTCTTGTGGAAGATTCTTGTCAATTTTTGGTTTTATTGGGACTTGATCTTTAACTAATTCACTAACAAATGGATTTTTTAATAATGCATCAATTAATTCGTGAGGATATGTTGGTTTTTCTAATAATGAACTATAGTGGTAAACTGCACCTAACGACAAAGTGTTTCGGTTTGTGTAAAGAAATCCACCACCAATATGATTTAGAGTTACATCTCCAGCAAAAAGATGAGCTGCTCCTTCATCAGAATCAATACCAAATCTTTCGTTGATTATTTCCTCTGGCAGTTTAATTATGACTTTAACTCCTTGAAACAATTGAGGCGTAGAAAACTTTTGTCTGGCACCTGTCACTTCAGCAATTTCTGAATTTACTCCATCAGCTGCAATAACTCCCATTACTTCAAACTCTTCTAATTCATCAGTTTGAACTATTGTTGTTCCCTTTCGTTCATCCTGAAATATGGAACTTACGTGTACTCCAGGAACAATTCCTCCACCATTTTTTTCTGCTGCATCTAGTGCTTCTTTTGCAAACCATGAATTTAGTTTGTTCATTAAAACGGAATAACCGAAATTTGCTTGATATTCATGAGCTGCAGTTAGATCCATTGTGTAAACTTTATCTTTTGAAGTTGAATGCAAAAGATACTTTGTAATTTTTCTTTCATAGGGCGCTTCTTCTAGAAAATTCTCGTAAAGCTCTTCAACATTGTTTACTTGACCTTTCTTTGGTTTCTTTGAATACAAAATTCCACCGGAAAGATTTTTTGCTCCAACAGATGATCCTGCCTCTAAAAGAATTGCTTGTTTTCCTAGCTTTGAAAGTCTTTTCAGAGCTGCTAATCCTGCTGAACCCCCACCAACAATTGCTACATCATATCGTTCCAAATTTTCTTACGCCTCTACAACTAACATTTGTTTTTTGATCTCTTCAATTAACAATGGAATTACATCTTCCATCCTACCCTTAATGAAAACATCACACTCGTCTTTTATGGGAGCTTCCTCATCTGGATTAATTGCCACAACAAATCCTGAATCCTTCATTCCCCAGACGTGTTGCATTGCTCCACTAACTCCGGCGGCAATATACAATAAAGGACTTGTTTTGTGACCACTAGTTCCAATCACTCTATCTGGAATCATGTACTTTGAATCTAATGCCGAACTAACTACATACGGCTTTTTTGATATTGGCAAAGTCACACCAATTTCTGCATTCAACTCTTTTGCTAATTGCTCTACAAGCTTGACGTTTTGTTCTGGATCATCCTTAATTCCTCGACCAAAACTTACAATTGTTCTTGGAGTATCAAAATCAACCTCACTTTCAATTATTTTACGACTAAGAACCCTCACTTTGAGATCTTGCTCATCGATTGTTGGAACAAATTCAATTACCTTTCCTTGTCTTGATGAATCTGGTTTTATTGGTTCAAAGACACCTGGAATCATACTACATCCTTGTGGGTGATAATCTCGCTTGTACGCCGTATTACGATTATCAAGACAAAGAATTGTAGTCCACAAAAATCCTGAAAAGTCTGGCCTGTACATTTCTAAAGTTTTTGCAAAAGTTTCTTTTTTGCCAGCAGTTTTGTGCTGGTGCGACATTTCAATATCCTCAATTACAAGCTTATTGATGTCTGAAGCTAATCCTGACTCTAATTCTGCGAGAACTGTTGATGAAAGATGTCTACCAATACTATCTGCTGCAAAAAACATGTATCTTGGTCGTTTTATCTCACTTGCATATTCTGGTTCCACTTCAGCTAAAGTTTTGATGTCTTGAGCAATTTGACTAATTACTTTGGTGTAAATTGTGTTTCTTACATCCTTCAACTCAGGACTATCAGAAAAGATTACAGCATCAGCACCATATTCAATCAATTGTTTAGAAATATTCTTGATGTTATGTCCTAGAACTACTGCAACAACTTTTTCTTTTGCAGAATATTTTTTATTAAAATCATCCAAGAGACGTCTTGCTTCTCCAAGCATTTCAAGGCTTACTGGTAGAAACTTTTCATCATCGAGCTCAATTATAACATACAAGTGTCGATAATTTTCTACCATTATTTAATCACCATTGCAGACAAAGCTTCTTTCATTCTTCCAACAACTTTTTGTAACTGTGCAGGATCTGAACCATCAATAATTTCAGCTTGTCTAGTGGCTGTCGATTTTGGAATTCGTTCAACCTTGTACACAATTGTTGGAGAGCCTGGAAGTCCAACCAGCGTTTCATCAACTCCTAATTCTTTTCCGTTGAAAACTTTGAGATATTCTTTGTAGTTTTTTGCTTTCTTTGTTGCAGCCTTTTGATATTTTTGGAATGCTAATCTTTGAGAAACTGTATTAAACTTTGATTTGAAAGCAGGATCAATAGATATGAAAACTGGAAGTGGTGCTTCAACCTCTTCAATAACATCAGGAGTTCCTTGCAAACTAATCATTCGTTTTGCGCGAATTGTTCTAGTCTCTAAGTCTAATTCATAACTAATTACATTGCCAAGAAATGTAAATCCAAGCTTCCAAGCAGTCTGTGGACCTGTTTGTCCGGTTTCACCATCAGATGCTCTATGTCCTGCAAAAACAATGTCCATCTTTCCTTGCATTTTCTCAATGCCAGTCTTGAGAACCTCAGCAGTTCCCAAAGTATCTGCTCCTGCAAAAAGTCTGTCGCTATACAGATGAAGCTCATCAGCATCTGAGATCTGTTGAGCTTGTTGTAGTGCAAGATCAGCAATTGGTGGTCCCATGGTTCCAATTGAAATTTTTGCA
>DRGT01000161.1 GCA_011055585.1 Candidatus Nitrosopumilus sp.
GAAAATATATCAAAAAATTATCTTTCTAAAATAGAATTAGATTCTGTAAAAATTCCAAATTAATTATTTTTCAAGTGCTTTTTTCAAGGCAGAATATTCTTTTACAGTAATTTCTCCATATGCTAATCTATTTTTTATAATGTCTCCTGGATTATTCCAATGAAGCGCACCAAACATTTTCTTTTTCATTGATTCATGATTTTTAGATATGTTCTCATAGTTTGTATCGGCTTTTCTTTTAATCCCATAAATTGCACCAAATAATATTGCCAAACCTCCTAATGTAAGTCCCAATAACGCCATTTCATTATTTTCTGAATTATTTCCATCAAATGGATTAACAACTGTTTGTATGGCCTCTGCTTCTGGAATCACATTTTCTAAATTAGTTTGAATAGTTTCTGTAAAGCTTGATACAGATTCTAACCCAACGGCTTCTTCAATTGTTAATCCAGGATAGTTACTATCAAACCAATCTTTGTAAATTGGTTCATTATAGTACCTATCAAGGTAGTGTTGTGGGTTTTTTGAAGGATCAACAAAATTTGCAAGCGCTGATTCATCATTTTTTAAATTAGATTCAGAATTTGTTTGAGGAGTTAAATTATTTTCCTCTGTAATGGGTTCATTTTGTGTTTCCGACTTTGCTTTCATTGCTGTAATTGAAGGAACAGGTAGCGTACCATCTTGTGAAAAATCAAAACTAGTTGTTTTTCCTTTTGCTAAATCTAAAATAAATGCTGTAGCATTATGGATTCCATGATCTTCAAATTTTTTGTCTGTATCTAAACTCCTTTGAAAAGTATTATCTTGCTGAACAAATGCTTGAATAAGCAATATAAATTCCCCATTTGAATCCCTAATTACTATTGTTACAAGCCCTTTTGATTCCTCATCTACAGTTCCTGAAAATGAAATTTGATCTCCTTTAGTATAAAATATCTTATCGAGCTCAAAACTTGTCACTTCAGCAAATGCTGGCGTTAGTGTTGAGACTAACAAAAGCGTTAACATTGAAATAGTTGACACCTTTCCCAACTGAATCATGTTGTGGTTTTTGTTGTTTTCTTAATTAAGACATACGAAGCAAATTTTCATGTTTATTGATAGTAACTTTTAAAAACTATTGTGAATTTTCAAATTGTTTTGCTTTTTTCCAAATCATATTAAACAATAATTTCATTGAATTAAGCATTGTTTTAGAATCTGTCCACACTGCAAGCATTTCTTCATTTTCGTTATTTTTAATAAAGAATAATATCTCTTCGCAATCTTTAATTAAAAACCAAAGGTTTTCTCCAAGCGTATCATCGAATCTTTTAATATATTTTGCAGGTAATTTATCTACGATAAATGGGTTATTGTTATTTGATGACACTAAAATTTTTCGATTAATATTGGCATTTTTTAATGTGTCAATAAAATCAGTATGATAAAATTTCATAAAGGCTTTCTCTGATCCTAGAAGCAAAACATCCTTTTTTGTAGAACTTATCAGTTGATTTAATTTTCCAACAATTGAAATTTTACCTTGAACTATCTGAAATCTATTTTCTATTATTAGTGTATCATCAGTTTCAGTGTCAGGAATCATGTTCCACTGTGAAATCATGTATAGAGATTTTTTTTCTAATTCATCTATGCGGGATCGTTCATTGTTTACTAGAATGTTAATTGATTTATCAAAAGGAACTGCTTGAAATTTGGTTGGTTTGCCAAATGCCGCAATTGTAATCCCTTTACTTTGAAGACCATTTAGAAGATGATATGTCTCTGTTCTTGGAATTTTAAGACTATTTGAAATTTCAGGAGCTGACTTTGAAGTATTTTTACTCAAAAACAAGTATACTCTTGCCTGGTTTTGTGTAAGCCCAAATTCTAGCAAACTCGTTAGTAAACTATCGTATGGCGTTTCATCATCCAGTAGAATATCAGATTTTAAAGTAGATTTTGTCACTTCCATATAATACAAAAATGTGTAATGTATTCATAAGAAACAGTATGTATCACATTAATACAGATCACAAATGATCACATTTTGTTCGTAATAATTAACTGATTAAATGATTAATTGATTAAACTCCAATTCCAAAAAAATTCATGAGAATATCTCCATAAATTAATTGGATGATAAAACCGCCAGTAATTAGTAGTATGTATGGTATTCCTGGAGTTATCCAAGTATTTGTGCTTGAACAAAATTCCGCTGTTTCTGCATTGTGAAATACAATGTTTAGTTTTTTCTGACCGCCTTCTGTTTTTTCAATAGCAAAACCATAGTTTGGTTTTTTTGCCCTATAACCAATAATCATAGCTAATGATTTCTTAAATTTTGTTTCATTAAATCCTTCAAAAATATTTTCATTTTTTAGAATTGAAATTGAATTCCTTATTACGTTTGCCAACAATGGAAATACAAAAAGTAATGCTGCATTTGATAAGGTGGTAAGAGGAGTAACTGGATTATCTGTTAGAGTCACCATTGGGGCTAGTGATGCCAACACAATTAATGCAAATGCATCTGCTCCACCAAACATTCCTGTTCTCCAAAGAAAGATTGCAAATGGGGCTATGATTAATGAAATTAAAATAGTCATTACTGATTCAGAAAAATTTGGATCAATGAACAACAAAACTACAGAGAATGCACCAAACCCAATCCATAGAACATCATGAATTTCTCTTTTCCAAATATCATAAAATGATGCTATGCCTAACATTATGACTGCAGAAAGTATTCTAATTGTTTCAAATTCTAGAAGAAATTCACTCATGGCCCCATTTTCCTAGTTTCCTTTTTTGTATTTGATTAAAGAGGTAAAGCATGTTTTTCACGCGCTCACAAATTTTTAAATATAATTAACTAGTCTCGCTCTCTCATTTCTGAGATATGTTCTTTAATCTCATCAAATTTTTCTCCTAATCCATCAAGCCGATTTGTTCGTTTTAAGACCAAAAATGCACCAACAGCAGCGCCAGGAATTATAAAGTAAATTATGTCTGAACTATCCAAACCAATGCCTCCAAGTCCGGTTTTATCTGATTCAACAATTTCTACATAACCTTCAGGATGAGCAAATGTATAAGATACAACTGATTCTGCATTTGAAATTCCAATTCCATTAACAACTGCTTTGACATTTGCAGTACTTGGGGTATTAGAAATTAATTCAATTAAGGCTTGA
>DRGT01000162.1 GCA_011055585.1 Candidatus Nitrosopumilus sp.
ATTATTGGATTCCAGCATTTACCTTGATTATGGGTCTTGATAATGACGAGACACCTGAAGATTCATGGGAAACAATTAGAGTTATCAATGAACTAGAAAGAGAACAACCAGATTCAATGTTCACTGTTACTCCCCTGACCTTTGTCCCAATTGGTTTGCTTGAAAAATCTGACTTTTTCCATATTGGAACTGAGATGTCGCCAGCTCAATTGGGCGTGATGTACAAAACTTGGCATCACAACTTCAAGTATGGAATTAAGAAATTCATGATGAAGACTGGTGGATTGGGCGTTCAAAAGTACGTCTTCAATATGCTTGCTCGTTCTCTTGGAGGTATTCCATTGGGAGCAATGGAGCGCTATGCTCGAAGACAGGGCCCTGAGCACGAACGGGTAATTGAAAAAATCAAGGTAAAGTACTTGTAAATTTTATACAAAAACATAAATTTAATTCAAAAAATGATAAACTATGGCAACTCACGGTTCGCTTACTAAAGCAGGTAAAGTAAGAGGTCAGACTCCAAAAGTAGAGGGAAGAAAACGAGTTGGAACAAGCTCTAGTCTTAGAAACAAAAGCAATTTTCGTAAGAGATTCGTTCTAGATAGAACTCCTGGTCAAAACAAACCCGGACAAAGACGAAGAAGAAGACGATAGATCATTTTCTTTCACACTATGTTACCAATTGAAGAAAATTGTCAAAACAACATCCTTATAAAGTACAGGTACGGTACCTTACGGTATGGAAGATTTACGATTAGATAGTTTAGAAGGCGTTGGTCCTGTAACCACAAGAAAACTTAGTGATGCAGGAATTCATAACATAATGGATCTAATTGTTAGAGGTCCAGTAGAAATCTCAGAAATCACCGGAATGGACAAGGACACTGCGGAAAAAATAGTCAACAAGGCACGACAGCAACTGGTCGAAGAAGGACTCATTACAAAAGACTTTGTCACCGCAACTGAAATTTACAAAAGAAGACAAGATATTGGCAAAATCACAACTGGTACTAATTGTTTAGATACATTATTTGATGGAGGAATTGAAACACAGGCACTCACCGAGGTATATGGTGAATTTGCTTGTGGAAAAACACAGTTCTGTCATACAATGTGTATTATGGTTCAAAAACCAAAGGAAGAAGGCGGTCTTGAAGGCGGTGTATTGTATATCGACACTGAAAACACTTTTCGTCCTGAAAGAATTGTATCTATTGCAAAAGCAAATGAAATGGATCCAGAAAAGGTTCTTGATAATATTATAGTGGCACGTGCATACAACAGTGCACATCAAACACTAATCCTTGAAGAAGCAGGTTCCGTAATTAAGGAGAACAACATCAAACTACTAATTGTAGACTCTGCAGTAGGTCTATTTAGAGTAGAATATCTTGGAAGAGGAACACTTTCAGTCCGTCAACAAAAACTAAATCACTTTGTACATCTCTTGGTAAGAATCGCTGAAACATACAACTGTGCAGCACTTGCAACAAATCAGGTAATGGCGTCTCCTGATGTGTTCTTTGGTGATCCAACTAGACCGATTGGAGGAAATGTAGTTGCCCATACCAGCACATACAGAATTTACTTTAAGAAATCTGGTAAAAAACGAATTGCAAGAATGGTAGACAGTCCACACCACCCAGAAATGGATGTAGTATTCGCACTAGGCGAAGCAGGAGTCATTGACCCTGAAGAGGATGGAAAAAAGAAAAAGAAAGCAACCACCAAAAAGACAACTCTAGAACCAGAAACTGTAGAATCAACAGATTCTGAAAAACCAGACCCAACTGAACCAGATTCAGAGTAAGTGTTTACAAGCAACCGATTTGTCCCATTTTAGGGGTACTTCAATACCATATTTTATACCTAGAACTTAGATAAGCTTTGGTTATTGTAAAATCAGATCTAAGAATTTTTAGGATTAAAGACTATCCATATATCTGCTAGAAACCTTCACGCAACACCGAACAAAATTAGAGCCAAACGAGTTTATTGATTATCAATAAAAATAGAACCCCGCTTACGCATAATTTACGCTTATGACTTGCGTTATAACATGAGTTGATTTGTTGGAAATAATTATTCATCGACGGTTTGCATAAAGTGTTGACGGTTCTATACCGATTAAAACTGGGGTTAAGCATCTAAAGCATAATTCGAACACCTTAAAAAAGACACCAAATAATGATACTTTGTCGATTTAAAATGGTAAGAGTGATGATTGCTGATGATTCAAAAGCTATTAGAATTGCATTAAAAGACATGGTATCTATCGGTAAGCATGAACTAGTTGCTGAAGCAGCTGATGGTACTGAAGCGGTTGAAAAGTTTGTTGACTTGAAACCAGATGTCTTGTTGCTTGATTTGGTATTGCCTGATAAAGATGGTTTGACTGTTCTTAAGGAAATTAAGGAAACAAATCCAAATGCCAAAATAATCATGATTTCTGTTGTGGACAATAAACAAATGATTCAAGATTGTATTTCAGCTGGTGCACTAGCATATATCACAAAACCATTTACTGCTGACGACGTACTGAAATCTATTTCGTTTGCGGTTCAAGAGAACTAGGAATAACGAACGTTATGATTTGTTGGAAATTCGTCGACAGTTCGTATTAAATGTTAATCAGTTCATACTTTTCAATAGTCAAGGATTGTTGCGTGTAACATGCCAAGACAGGCTGGATTATATTACATATTTTGTGCTATACTTTAACATTGAGTGTTACACCAGAAACAGAAATGGTTTATAGTTCCAATATGCCCGATGCCCCGTATCCCATATTTGAATAATTTTCTAGGTGTAACATTTCATAATTTTATACAAACAGTTGTATTTTTTGTCACAATTTAATATTACATATGATTCCTGCAAACAGTAGTTTGTTCAATTGAACAACGTACAACTAATTTCACAGAATAGTTTTTTTAAAATTGGGAGCACATGGAAATAATTAAACCAGAATTTGAACGGCGTTTACTAAACCCTGAGAATGAATACATAAAGAAAGATATTATGAATGAAATTTCAAAATTTGGTCTTTCACAAAATCAATCAAAAACATTTCTTTTCCTAAGCAAAAGTGGTCCAAAAACTGCGAGTCAGATTTCAAAGTTATTAAGCCTGCCGAGAACAGAAACCTATCATATTCTAAGTCAGTTACAAAGTAGAGGCATTGTTATTGCTGACTTTGGAAAGCCAACTAAATTTGAAACAGTAGCTATTGAGAAAGCAATTAAGATTCTTGTGGAAAACGAAAGAATTCGTATTGATGAGTTAGTTGACTCTAGTGATGAAATACTTGGTTTATGGAACATGTTGCCAGAGTCTGTTCCAGGTGAAGAAATGCTAATTGGAAATAGATTTCAAGTTCTCCAAGGGAAAAATTCCATATTAGGAAAAATTAAACAATTAATACAAACTTCAAAGAAAGAAATTTTAATTTTTGGTTCAGAAAATGATTTTGGAAAATTCTATCATACGGATTTTTTTGAAATCATAAAAAATGTAAAGGTAGATTTGAAAATATTAGCTTCTTTTTCCAAAAAAACAGAATACATTTTTGAACAATTAGCTTCAGAAAAGATCAAAAGGTTTAACGAAATTAAGGGTGGTGATCTTTTTTTTATTATAATAGACAATCAAGAAACAATTTTCTTTATGAAAACATCTCAAGATGATAATGATATTATGGCCTTATGGACTGAGTCAAAAACTCTAATTAATTCACTAAAACTTTCGTTTGATTTGGTATGGCTAAAATCAAACTATCTTAATGCTTCTGACGACCTAAAAACTGAAACCGAAGAAAGCTTAGAGCATTTGATAAAAGAACTTGAACAGGAAAAACGTATCGTTGAATCCCTAAAAAAACATGTGTCGAAAAAAAGGACCGGTCCAAATAGGTGATTGGAAATTAATGAATGTGTGATGGCCTGTGTTACGAATTAGAAATGTTCTTTTCCTGGTTTTTGGTGTGACTAGTTCCCTTGTTTTCTACCTTGGACTCATGAATTTTTTAACGATTGAGAATCAGTCTACAAACCTAGAAGACCAAACCAATCTGCATAGTATAGCAGTTTTGATTTTTGCTGCAATCTTATCTGGCGTAATTTTTGTTATTACTTTGTACTTTTCACGCAAAATTACCAAACCAATTGAAGAGTTAGATAAATTAATGATGGATTTTTCTCATACAAGAAAAAATACAACCGTGCCTCATATTGATACACAGATTAAAGAACTCCATCAATTACAATCTAATTTTCTAATTATGACACAAACTGTTGAGAAAGCATTTTCTTTAGAAGAAGAATTAATTTCAGAATTGAAAAAACATGACAGACAAAAAGGTGAATTTATGTCTATGATTTCTCATGAATTAAAAACTCCTTTAGTCATCATTAAGGGCTATACAAAAATGCTAAAGGGTAATATGCTAGGAAATTTAAATTCGGAACAATTTGACGCAATGAAGGGAATTTTTGAAAGTGCAAATACATTAGAAAAATTAATAGGCGATATTTTAATCGCACAAAAACTTGACATTGGGAAATTACAGTTTAGCAAAGAGGAGATAAACGTAAAGAATTTTGTGGAATCTCAACAAAATGACTTCATTCCAATTCTTAAAGAAAAGAAAATAAAATTTAAGAATTCGTGTAGTACAGATACAACCATAATTAGCGATAAGAGTAGGTTGTCTCAAATTTTTTCAAACATTATCACTAATTCAATTGATTTTGTTCCTAAAAAAGAGGGGGTTATTGAGATTGGCGCATCTGAATATTCTGACTCTGTTATTTTTTATGTAAATGATAATGGGGCAGGGATATCTAATGAAGAACAAGAAAAAATTTTCAAAAGATTTTATCAAGTAGATACCTCATCACGAAGGAGTAGAACTGGCAGTGGTTTGGGCTTGTCAATATGTAAAAGCCTTGTTGAAGGCCTAGGGGGAGAAATTTGGGTTGAAAGTAAACCAGGGTCTGGGTCTTCGTTTTATTTTAAAATCCCAAAAATGCCTATAATACAAAATGTGAAAGAACCTGAAGGTGAGAAAATATTAACAAACTCAGGTTTTAGTATAAAAAATCTAAATTAGATGTGGTGATGGCAATCTTATGAAAATATTATTGATTGATGACAACCAACAGATTACTAAAATGTTAACAACTTTTTTACGTCTAAAAGGACACGAATGCACTGCAACAAATGATGGTAAAAGTGGAATTAAAATTTTAAAAAATGAAAATTTTGATGCTGTTCTGCTAGACCTTGCCATGCCTGAATTTAGTGGTTATGATGTGATAGATGTTCTAGAAAAAGAAAAAGAACTTGAAAAAAATAAAATAATTGTGTTTACAGCTTCCACAATATCTGAAACCGAATTGGATAAACTAGTAAAAA
>DRGT01000163.1 GCA_011055585.1 Candidatus Nitrosopumilus sp.
AGGAGGTTATTTTCTTACTTTTTCCTTAGGTGTACTAACTGCTGTACTGCTATACCCCACGTTAGTAGAGTAAATGCTACAGGAAATACGCTGCTTGTCAAAGAAGTTATTATTCCCGAGATGTTGTTTCATATCATCTAGTCGTTGTACAAAGTTTTTTGGAGAAGACAATTTTACTGTGATAAGTCTTGGAATACCCATGTTGACCTTTTTCATATCAACCATTGCAGTGTAACCAGTGATGATCCTTTCCTTTTCTAGCCTTGCAATTCGCTTTCCCAAACCTCTCTCAGAAATACGAATTCCTTCCTCTCCAAGCTTTTTTACCATAATTCTATTTGATTGCCTTCCGTCTGCAATGAGCATGTTCAGAATTTTACGGTCAAGCTCATCAACCATGAATCATGATCCAATATGAGACAAAATGCGGAAATGTTCAAAAGATGAACTATTCTGGTGAAATAGTTTAGCTTCTGAACTAGAATGGAGCGAAAAGTCAGGTCCGTTTCAAATACTTGTTTGCATTCCGATATTTTGAAAAGACATGACACAACAACTCCAAAACACAGCAAAGTCTAGTATACTAAAATACAAGACTGTAATCGCACTGGTAATAATACCAGTATTACTAGCACTGTACGTTAACGGCGGAAACGCCTCTGGAATAATAACCACTTTGACTAGCGGTGTATTTCCTGTAGCAATGACCCTATTCACATGGGGTATCGCAGTACAGCAGTTAGTACACATTAGAAGAAAGTAAGAAAGCGATCTCCTGCAATAAAACGACGCTTACTTTTTTCTTTTTTTTCTTCAAGACTCAACTTTTCTTCTCTAATCTCCTTTTCAAATTAACACAGAAGAATGGAAAGATGAATTTGATAAATAGTATCCAAAGACGAGTCATCGAGTATCAAATTAAGCAGCTAAAGAACGAACTCGCAAAATTCGAGGAATAAATCTCCTCACTTTGTTTTTACATTTGATATGAACTGTAATTTGGTAGTAATTTGGAAATTTAGTTATAATCTCAAAAAGAGTCGCTGACTGTATGATGACATTAAAAATTTCACCAGACATGTTAATTAATAGAGAACATAAAACAATTAATTCTAAAGTACGAATATGCGTTGATTGTGGAAGTACTCTAGTTCTCCAAAATCAAAAAAGCACCATATGCATAGATTGTGGAAATGCTAGATCTTTTTTGGATTAAAAAAAATGAAAAATAGCCGTGGAGAAATTATTGGTAAGCATTTGGATGAGAGTTGTCAAAATGACTTTTTATGCAATATGCCAGAGCAAATAAAGAAAACCAAAAGGAACTGTTAACTAATAAATTTGAGTTAATAATCTGGTTTGTATCTGGTTTGTAATTGGGAAAATTGTATTAAATTAATTTTCAATTTTCTTTGCTAATGAATACAAAACAAAAAAGTTGGATTGCTATGGCAGCAGTAGTATTTGGATTAATGCTATCTCCAGCAGTAGCATCCAATGAAGCAAACGCCATCAAACACAATACCACATTAGATGAAACAGAATACACATTCTCAATGAGAGGAGCATTAACTGCACCAGAAGGCGACAAACCCTTTGGCGGTGATCATGTAGTAGGACACTATTTCATACGTGCAAATGATCATCAAGTAAACATTGAGGCTGAATTTCAATCGGTATCTTCTCCAAACTTTGTCTTAGAAGGATGGTTAGTTGATGTAGACACTGGTTTCAAACTAAGCACAGGGCTATTCACTGATAAGACCAACGCTAACAGACTTGACGTTACACAAGAGATTGAAAATCCATGGATTTACGATGTCTTTGTAGTAACTGAAGAGCCAATTGTTGATGACGATCCTAATCCTCACAAACCAGTTGGTGGCGTAGCACTAAGCAAATCATTTGGACAATAATCAGTCCTCCCCCTTCTTTTTTTTATTTACATTTGATACAAACTGTTAACGAAAAATTTGGCATTAATTTGGGTAAAACTTGGAAATTTATCTAAATCTAATCGAGCTTTTTGATATTCTATGAAACAACAAAAATTTCTGGCCTTGTTCGCAATGGCTCCATTGCTAGCTTTTGCTCTAAGCGCAAACCCAGAAAACTTTGCCTACGGATATCAACAGTCAGGACTTAATGAAGAAACCAAAGAAACCTTCTTCTTTAGAGGACAATTAACACAAGCAACAGAAAACAATCCATATGGTGGAGACTCAGTCGGAGATTACTTTGTTCAGGTAAACGTTAATGAAGTAAAGGTAATTGCCAATCTTGATTCTTCTCAATCAGATGGTAAAGTCGTGGAAGCTTGGCTAGTTGACTATGGTGGAAAACCTGCGATTAATCTTGGTACTTATGAAGACAATGAACTTAGTATATCGATACCAATCAATGAATGGATATACGAAGTAATTGTTATCTCAGAAGTCTCTGAAAATTCAAACTCTTTTGAAAACCCAGTAGGCGGAGCTGCTCTAGAAAAAGCACCAAAGCACAAAAGCGACAAGTCATTTTAACTTCCTTTTTCTTTTTTTTACATTTCATACTAACTGTTAACAGACTTAATGAAATGTTAAATCTAATGATAAGATCTGGATCTTGTTGGGAACTGGTAAATTTTGTCCAAAATGTGAAATTGATAGGATAAAGGTTGAGTTGAAACTGTTGCCAACTAAGTTTTTAACTTGTCAGAAATGTCAAGCTGTTTACAGGTTAATTGGTAATCAACTATTCCAAGTGGCACTTTAAGATGATCATAGATAAATAATTCAAAAAAGATAGTTTTCTGGGCATGTGGACAAAATCAAAATTTCTAAAGTACATGATAATTTTCGCCTTTATTCCTCTAGTTCTTTCAATTGGAATGGCTCCCGCTATGTCATTTGGAAGCATCTTTGGTACTCCTAAAAAACAGATGGATGATGGTGTACCAAACGAAGATGTGTTATGTAGAATAGGATTTGACTTGATGCTTCGACTATCAGGAACTGTGGCATGTGTAAAACCAACATCGGCAGATACACTCACTGATTTGGGATGGGAAACATTAGCTGAAGACTCACCAATGCTTGCAGAACTAATGGTAGAAGAAAAAACCATAGAAATTGATGGACTAACAGTTTCCTACAAAGAAGGAGGTTCACCAGATTCACCAACTATACTTTTGTTACACGGTTTTCCTACATCATCACACATGTTTCGTAATCTAATTCCAGCTCTTGAAGATGAGTTTTACCTTGTTGCACCAGACTATATTGGCTATGGAAAAAGTTCAATGCCTTCAGTTGATGAGTTTGATTACACATTTGATAATCAAGCAGATATTGTAGACAAGTTTACCGAAGAACTGGGTATTTCAGAGTATAGCATCTATGTTATGGATTATGGTGCACCCGTTGGATTTCGACTTTTCGACGAACACCCAGAAAGAATTCAGGCAATTATAGTACAAAACGGTAATGCCTATGAAGAAGGATTAGAAACATTTTGGGATGATTGGAAAGTATGGTGGAATGATAAAACCCCAGAAAACGAAAAGAAACTACACTACCTTGTGGCTCCAGACACAACAAAATGGCAGTACACTTTTGGAATGCGTAATCCAAATTCAGTTGATCCATCCACTTGGATCACTGATCAAGCAGGATTAGACAGACCTGGTAACGTAGCAATTCAGCTTGCAATGGCCTATGACTACCAAACTAACCTTCCATTGTATCCTCAATGGCAAGAACAATTCCGAGAGCATCAACCTCCAATGTTAATTGTGTGGGGCGCAAATGATTACATCTTCCCAGAATCAGGTGCCCATCCATACGAACGCGACTTGACAGATGTTGAAAAACATATTCTTGATACAGGTCACTTCGCCCTAGAAAACGACCTTGATTTTATAGCTGAAAAAATTTCCAACTTTTTGAATTCAAGATTGCAATAATTGCTGAACGGTGTTCCCTTCTAATGAATGAAAAACCAGCATACAAAAACTACAAATTTCCTAATCTATTGATTGCTGGATTTTTAGC